>NZ_JBQDYQ010000029.1:31947-41878 GCF_052105255.1 Brevibacterium sp. | reverse complement strand
GGTTGTTGGGCCGCCGTCAGGTAGTTCTGGGGATGGGGTGGCGGTTACGTGACCGAAGCGTGATCCCGACGTCAACGAACCAAAGATGAGTCCATATACTGGGGGGCATGACGATTCTCATTGGCTACCTACCCGCTCCCGAGGGTGAGGCTGCTCTGCGTGCGGGCTTCGCAGAGGCCAAACTGCGGTCGAGCGCTGCCGTCGTGATCAACTCACAGCGACGAGGTGCGAGTGGGGCTCCGACCGAGATCGGTGAGGACGAGATCAAGCGGATCGTCGACCTCGGCAAGGAATCGGATGTCGAGGTCGAGGTGCTCCAGCCCGATCACGAAGACGATCTGCCCGGCACGCTCAACGACCTCGCCGAGGAGTACGACGCCCAACTCATCGTCATCGGCCTGCGCAAACGCTCGGCGATCGGGAAGTTCATCCTCGGCTCGCAGGCCCAGCGCATCCTCCTCGAAGCCGAGGTCCCGGTGCTGACGGCCAAGGCCTGAGGCGACGGCCAGGGCCTGAGGCGAGGGCCTAGGCCTGAGGCGACGGCCAAGGCCGGAATCCTCGCCGAGGCGGCCCTGACCTCGGACTCAGCGCCGCGGTTCCAGCCCCCACCCCCACGCGAGGAGCTCGGCCAGCGACACCCCCGCAGCGTCGCTGAGATCCGTGATCTGCGTGCGGCACGAATACCCGTCGGCAAGAACGACCTGCAACCGCTCATCCGCGTCGGATCCCGTGGCACGAGTGCGCGAAGCATCTGAGACAGCCTCCGTCGCACGATGAGTTGAAGCGTCGGTATCGGTATCGGCAACGGTGACGCTATCGGAATCGGCCCGAGCCTCCACCCCGGTGGCCCGTCCGCGTCTGCGCAGAGCCGGCAGCAGAGCCACCTCGGCGACGGCGACCGAAGTCTCGAAATGACCGTCTTCGACGCCGAAGTTCCCGGCCAGACCGCAGCACCCGCCGAGGAACTCAGTGTCCGCTCCGGCCCGGGCCAGCAGCTCCTGATCGGCGGCGTTGCCGAAGATCGCCGACTGGTGGCAGTGCGGCTGCACGAGTGCTTCGACCCCGGACAGGTCCGGCAGTTCGGCACCGATGCTCAGCAGATACTGGGCCAGTGTCTGCACCCGGTTCGCCACCCGGTGCGAGGCCTCATCGGCGACGAGCTTGAGCGAATCATCCTTGAGCGTGGCCAAACACGAGGGCTCGACGCCGATGATCGGCACATCCCCTGTCGCATCGAGAGCGGTGATCGTCTCCGAGAGATTCGCCTTCGCGGCATCGAGCTGACCGGTGGAGATGAGCGGCAGTCCGCAGCACACCGTCTGATCGATCACCCGCACATGCACCCCTGCCTGCTCGAGCACGGCGACGGCCGCGGCGAGGATGCGCGGAGCGAAATGGTTCGACCAGGAGTCGGCGAACAGCACGACCTCAGCGTTCGGCCGCAGCGAATCCGAGGCCGGTGACGAATCCGCGCCCGGTGACTCGGCGCTCGAGCGGGACTCGGCTTTCGAGCGGGACTCAGCGGGGGAGTGCGACTTCGGTGCCGCCTCGGCGGTGGTGGCCCACCATTTCCTGAACGTCGTGTACGCGAACTGCGGAATCGACCGGCGGACGTCGATGCCGGCCATCCTCTTGGCCAGCGTCGTCAGCCCCGGCAGCCCCGAGACCCGGTTGACCGCGGGCGCGAGCGGAGTGATGAGACGCGCGAGCTGCGGGAGGAACCCGAGCGAATAGTGCTTGATCGGCCGCAGCTTGCCCTTGTACGACTGGTAGAGCACCTCGGCCTTGTACGTGGACATGTCCGTGCCGGTCGGGCACTCCGTCCCGCAGGCCTTGCATGACAGGCACAGGTCAAGGGCCTCGTGCACCTCGGGGGAGTCCCAGCGAGGCTCGAGAAGATCCCCGGACACCATCTCCTGCAGCACTCGCGCACGCCCCCGCGTCGAATGCCGCTCATCCCGTGTGGCCTGGTACGACGGGCACATGATGCCGCCGCCGGCCGCCGAATCCGCACGGCACTTGCCGACCCCGGTGCACCGGTGCACCGCCGACGCGAAACCGGCGGACTCGCCTTCGTAGGCCATCGCGAGGGTTCCGGGCAGCTCCTGACGCAGCGGCAGCTGAGTGAGACGGACCGACTCGTCGAGGGCGTCCGGGTCGACGATGACACCGGGATTGAGCAGATGCTGAGGATCGAAGAGCCGCTTGACCTGGGAAAACAGGTCGAGCGCCGCCGGGGTGTACATGAGGCGCAGCAGTTCGGAGCGGGCCCGACCGTCCCCGTGCTCCCCGGAGACCGACCCGCCGTAGCGCGCGACGAGCTTCGTGGCCGCAACCATGAAATCGCGCATCACCTGCCCGCCGTTCGGATCCTCGAGCGGGAAGTCCACGCGCATGTGCAGGCAGCCGTCGCCGAAGTGCCCGTAGGGAATCGCCCACAGCCCGTGCTCCTCGAGCAGTTCCATGAGGTCATGCAGATAATCGCCGAGGTGGTCCACCGGAACCGCCGAATCCTCCCAGCCGGCGTGGGCGTCGCGCCCATCGGGGGTGCGCGAGACGAGACCTGCGCCATCGGCGCGGATCGCCCACACCTCGGCCGCGGCCCGGGCGTCGAGGACTGCGGAGTCGCGTGACGTCGATTCGGAGATGAGGCGCTGAGTCTCGGTCTCGAGCGCGGCCTCGTCCTCACCGGTGAGTTCGACGACGAGCCAGCCCGCACCCTCGGGAAGGGGCGGGACCGCCTCGGCGCCCTTGGTGTCGATGACCCGGTCGAGCATGCGCGAATCGAGGCCCTCGCAGGCGGCGACGGGGAAATCCTTCAGCAGCGGCGCATCGTGGGCGGCGGCGACCATGTCCACATAGCCGAGCACAACCGCCGAGGTGAAGCTCGGTTCCTTGACCAGGCGCATCTTCGCCGCGAGGATGACTCCCCAGGTGCCCTCGGTGCCGGCGAAGGCGCGGCGGACGTCGAAGCCGTTCTCCGGAAGGAGGGCTTCGAGTCCGTACCCGGAGACCTGACGGGAGAACGTGCCGAAGTTCGTGCGGATGGTGCCGAGGTTCTGTGCCACGAGTTCGTGCAGCCGCGGGAACGTCGTGGAGGCGTCCGTGTCATCGAGGGTGACGACAGTGCCGTCGATGAGCATGATCTTCAGCGCGAGAACGTTGTCGCCCGTGCGTCCGTAGCCCAGCGCCCGGGGCCCGCAGGCATTGTTGCCGATCATCCCGCCGATCGTGCAGCGGGTGTGGGTGGACGGGTCCGGGCCGAAACGCAGACCGTGCGGTTTGGCCTGTTTCTGCAGGTGGGCGTGGACGCAGCCGGACTGCACCCAGGCCGCCTGCTCATCCGGATCGAGGTCGAGGACCGCGTTCATATGGAGAGAGAAGTCGAGGACGATGCCGCGGCCGATGGCGTTGCCGGCGATCGATGTGCCGGCACCGCGGCTGGTGATGGGCACACCGAGGCGGCGCGCAACAGACAGGGCACGAGCCACCTCGCCCTCGTCGTGAGGGAAGACGATGGCGGCAGGGACTAGTCGGAAGAGCGAGGCATCGGAGGAGTACGCGGCGCGGTCGGTATCGTCGATGCTGAAATCACGGATGCCCGCGGCGCGGAACTGTTCGGCGAGTGCGGTGGGAAGCGGCGTCAGGGACTCGTCTTCGTCGACGGTCGCCCGATTCGCTCCAGTGGGATCGGCCATAGTCGTCATGTCCGCATTGTGCCACTTGGGTTGCCGGAACATCGATACCGTCCATGCCGGAACATTGCGAGCGACGGTCATCGTTGAAACCCAAGTAATGTTATATATTCGTTATCTTACGTGCTCAGAACGGTGCTACACAGTAGCCCGAGTTCCTATATTCGGGAATTCTTGGTGTCTTGACATATTCGTGGTATCTAATGGGACTACACCAATTCGTGGCAACGGGCCACACCATGAATGCAGGGGAAGAAACCATGTCTCGTCGAGCTCGTGAATTGACAGTTGATCAGGCGGCATTAGTCGGTGCGGTCCGAAAGGTCGCACGGCAGCGCTCCAAAATCAACACCGACTATGTGATGGCGATTCTGCGCGCCCGCGAAGAAGGTGCGACCTTCGGTGCGATCGCCGAGGCGGCGGGTACCTCTTCGCAGGCCGTTCAGGAGATCGTGCGCAGGCACGGACCGGTCAAGCGCAGTGAGCCGAAGGCCGGGGTCGCTGACCCCGCCTGACCTCAGGAGCCACAGGGGAAGAACGGCATTCGCCTGCCCCCTCTGTGTCCGCACTTCCCGCGCAGAAACCAGGGCGGTGATCCTTAATCGGTATGGATCACCGCCCTTGTGTGATTCATGGACGGTCTCTGACGGTTGCGTGACCGATTCATCGAGGTGCCGGAAGCGGGAATTCTCGTTCCGGGGACAATGGCCCTGTTGGGTGAACACATTTCCGAAGTGAAATTCTGCTCGAGGCATGGAAATCGCTTCAGGATTCGACACTTCCTCTGTTTGTGAAATCACCTGGATCGAAGTGCGGTGACGGCAACCGCAGGTGCGTTTCCGGGAGGCGAGAATAGCTGTGCGATCGGAGTTCCTGAGGCCCCGGGGCGGATTAGATACAAGAAGTACATAGTCGCCGGTGTATTGCAGTCTTGTTACACAGGGGCGGACTGCGGCCGTGGGAAACGGACTGCGCGGACGGGCAGGATTCTGCCGGCGGACGCTCGGGCGAGGAGCGCGGCGGGGTGTCTAGAGTGGCCGTATGAACTCCGAGCTCGAATCCCTGCCCGCTGAGATCGTCGACCACTGTCTGCTCCGCATCGCTTCCGACCTCTCACTCATGGCGTGGGAGCAGATGCTCGCCTGGAGGCCGCTGCTCGGCGCGCGCCTCGACGCCAATGTCGTCGACACGAAGACCTCGCCGAACGACCTCGTCACTCGCGCCGACGCGCAGATCGAGGCGCTCGTGCGCGGCTACCTCAACCAAGTCAGGCCCCACGACCTCATGGTCGGCGAAGAGGGTTCGGAAGCCCTCGACCCGGTCGCATTCTTCCCTGCGGACTTCCTGCTGGGACTCAACGCATTCGATCCGGAGACCGGTGCACTCAACGAGATCGCTGACGACGGTCCGCGGCTGGAATGGCATATCGACCCGATCGACGGCACCGTCAACTATGTCCGCAGCATCGAACACCATGCCTTCTCCGTCGGCGTCTGCGCGGTGGCAGATGAGAAGGACGCCGGCCTCGGACTCGGCGACTGGCAGATCGGACTCGTCGCCTCGCCCGGGCTGGACGCTACATGGCTGGCGGCCGCGGGCCTGGGTGCCTTTCGGATCGACGGACGTCTGGCCGACCACCGCGAGACCGGTGCCGCCATACCGGCACGACGACTGCGCGGGACTCCGCCCGGGCTGTCCGGCAGGCTCCTGGCCACCGGTTTCGCCTATGCCCTGAGCAACCGCGGAGTCCAACTGTCCAAGCTCGAGAACCTCATGACCGGATACGACGACATCCGTCGCTGCGGCTCGGCCGCACTCGACCTGTGCATGGTCGCCGAGGGCCGAGTCAACGGCTACGCCGAACGCGGCCTGGGCATCTACGACTACGCAGGTGGGGCGGTCATCGTCGAAGAGGCCGGACTCAAGGTCAGTCGCGGAGGATCCGGCGGCCCGACAGCCGCCGCCGACACCCAAGACGAGGTCGACAGGCTCGTCGCCGCCATCTGACCGGGGCGCAGCGGAGCCCGCCATGTGACCGGGGCGCAGCGGAGCCCACCGCCCGCCCGCACGCCCATCCGGCCCCACTTCAGGTGTGATGCAGATAACGTCACACTTCTTTGACTTTATTTTTGAAGCATAGGCTAAGCTTACTTTCAGTGTGTGCACACGCTCGACCTATTCGTTCATTCCTGAAAGTGGGACCCATGGTTTCGACTCGCCTTCAACTGAGCGCCCTGGCAGGCGTTGTCGCTCTCACCCTGGCAGGCTGCGGCTCTGCCGACTCCGATTCGGCGCAGGCCGATGACTCCGGCTCGACGATCGAGGTCGAGGACAACAACGGCAAGCAGACCGTCGCCTCCCCGCCGAAGTCCGTCGTCGCCACCGACAACCGCACGTTCCAGACCCTCAGCGACTGGGGCATCGAACTCAGCGGCGGCGCCGTCGCCCTGATGAGCGACGACCTCGACTACACTCAGGACGACTCGATCCTCGACCTCGGCAACCACCGCGAACCCGACCTCGAGAAGGTCGTCGAAGCGGGGCCCGATCTCATCGTCAACGGCCAGCGATTCGCCCAGTTCCACGACGACCTGGCCAAGCTCGCTCCCGACGCGACGGTGCTCGAACTCGATCCCCGCGACGGTGAGGACTTCGACGCCGAACTGCGCCGCCAGACCGAGGTGCTCGGCGAGGTCTTCGGCAAGCAGGACGAGGCGAAGGCGCTCGTCGACGACTTCGACGCCTCAATCGAACGTGCTCAGTCCGCCTACGACGACAGCGACAAGGTGATGGGCCTGATCACCTCGGCCGGCGACATCGGCTACGCAGCACCATCGGTCGGCCGCACCGTCGGTCCCGTCTTCGACATCCTCGATCTCGACCCGGCCCTCGAGGTCGACGAGGGCAGTGAAGACCACCAGGGCGACGACATCTCCGTCGAAGCCATCGCGAAGTCGCAGCCCGACCTCATGATCGTCCTCGACCGCGACGCCTCCTTCGCCCCAGAGGACCGCGACGAAGGCTCCGCCCCGGCCGCCGAAGTTCTCGAAGAATCCGAAGCGCTGAAGGATGTCCCTGCGATCAAGGACGACGCGATCGTCTACTTCCCCGAGGACACCTACCTCAACGAAGGCATCCAGACCTACACCGAGTTCTTCAACGACTTCGCCGACAAGCTCGAAGACCAGAAGTGATGACCCTCGCCGAGGCGGCCCGCCGTCGGAACGAAGCCCGACGCAACCGGACGGCTGAGTCCCCACAGGGAACGGCCGACCCGTCCCCGGCCGGGACGGCGGATCCGTCCCTGGCTGGGACGGAAGTTTCGCCCCCACGTGGGGCCGCCTCGGCGAAGGCACCCCTGTTCGGATGGCCGCTTGTGCTGGGCATCCTCGGGGTCGCCATCCTCCTCGCGATCTCGCTGCTCACCGGCGTCTATGACGTCTTCGGCGGCGACGGCGGGGCGGAGATGTTCCAGATCACGCGGATCCCGCGCACGATCGCCCTCGTCCTGGCCGGTGCCGCCATGGCGATGTGCGGACTGGTCATGCAGCTGCTGACCCAGAACCGCTTCGTCGAACCGACGACGACCGGCACCACCGAATGGGCGGGTTTGGGCCTCATGCTCACCGTCATCATCTACCCCGATGCCTCGATCGTGGCGCGGATGGTCGGGGCGATCATCGCCGCGTTCGTCGGCACCCTCGTCTTCTTCGTCTTCCTGCGCCGCGTGTCCCTGAAGTCCTCGCTCATCGTGCCCATCGTCGGCATCATGCTCGGCGCCGTCGTCGGTGCCGTCTCGACATTCATCGCAGTGCAGACGGACATGCTCCAATCCCTGGGCATCTGGTTCGCCGGCAGCTTCACCTCGATCCTGCGGGGCCAGTACGAGACCCTGTGGATCGTCGCGGCCGTCGTCGTCGCCATCTTCGTCCTCGCCGATCGCTTCACCGTGGCAGGTCTCGGCAAGGAGATCGCCACCAACGTCGGTCTCAACTACAACCAGATCCTGCTGCTGGGCACCGTGTTCGTGGCGATTGCGACCGGAGTGGTCACCGTCGTCGTCGGCAACCTGCCGTTCCTCGGCCTCATTGTGCCCAACATCGTCTCGCTCATGCGCGGCGATGACCTGCGCTCGAATCTGCCGTGGGTGTGTCTGCTCGGCATCGCGATCGTCATCATCTGCGACCTCATCGGCAGGATCATCGTCATGCCCTTCGAAGTGCCCGTCTCCCTCATCCTCGGCGTCGTCGGCGCGGCCGTGTTCGTCGCCCTGCTGCTGCGTCAGCGGAAGGTCGGGTGAGTGCCGATGCGCGCGAAGGACGAATCCCCGGTCGACACCGGCACCGAGGCGGTTGACCCGACCGCGGCCACCGACGTAACCGGTCCGGATCGGTCCACCGGCACCGAGGCGGTCGACCGAGATCGTCCCGCTGTCATTGACCCGACCGGCACGGATCGTTCCGGTGCGGGCGCACGGGTCGTTCGGCCGCCTCGGCGAGGGTCTTCGCCCGCTCAGCGGTCGTCGGGTCCGCTGCCGACGGCGAAGTCCGTGCGGCGGTACTGGACGATGATCATCGTGCTGTCGGTCGCCTCGGCGGGGATCGCTCTGGGCATCCTGGCCTGGGACAATCCGATGCCGATCACGGACCCGGGGTTCTGGCTGATCGCGGAGCTGCGGCTGACGAACCTCGTCGTCATCGCCCTGGTCGCGCTGTGCCAGTCGTTCGGCACGGTCGCCTTCCAGACGGTGACGAACAACCGGATCATCACGCCCTCGATCATGGGATTCGAGTCCCTCTACGTGGCGATCCAGACCTCGGCGATGTACTTCTTCGGGGTCACGGCGATCGTCGAGCTCAAGGGGCTCGTGCCCTTCGTCGTCCAACTCATTCTCATGGTCGGGCTGTCGTTGGCGCTCTACGGGTGGCTGCTGTCGGGGCGGCATTCCTCGGTGGCGCTCATGCTGCTCATCGGCGTGGTCATCGGCGGCGGACTCGGATCGGTGGCGACATTCATGCAGCGGACGCTGACTCCGAGCGAGTTCGACATCCTCTCGGCCCGCCTGTTCGGGTCGATCTCGAATTCGGATTCGAGCTACCTGCCGGTGTCGATCCCGCTGTGTGTGCTGGCCTGCCTCGGGCTCTACCTCTGTTCCTCACGCCTGAATGTGGTGGCCCTGGGGCGGGACATGACGAGCAACCTGGGGCTCAACTTCAAGGGCGAACTCATCAGAGTCCTCTTCTTCGTCTCCATCCTCATGGCGGTGTCCGTGTCGATGATCGGACCGATGGTCTTCCTCGGCTTCCTCGTCGCGATGCTCGCCTACCAGTTCGCCGACACCTATGACCACAAGCGTCTCTTCCCGATGGCCGCCCTCCTCGGGTTCGTCGTCCTTGGCGGGGCGTACTTCGTCATGAAGAACATCTTCTACGCCGAGGGGGTCGTGTCGATCATCATCGAGATCGTCGGCGGCGGCGCCTTCCTGCTCGTCATCCTGCGAAAGGGGCGCCTGTGATCACGCTCGAATCGGTCCGCAAATCCTACGACGACGAGGTCTCGATCGGACCCGTCGACCTGCAGATCCCGGCCGGGGGAGTCACCGCCCTGGTCGGGCCGAACGGTGCGGGGAAGTCGACGCTGCTGACGATGATCGGGCGGCTGCTCGGGCTCGATTCCGGAGCGATCTCGGTGGCCGGTTTCGATGTGTCGTCGACGAAGTCGAAGGACCTGGCGAAGATCGTATCCATCCTGCGGCAGGAGAACCACTTCATCACTCGGCTGACGATTCGGCAGCTCGTCGGCTTCGGTCGCTTCCCGCATTCGAAGGGACGCCTGACGGCTGCCGATGAGGAAGTCATCTCGCAGGCGATCGACTTCCTCGAGCTCGGTGAGCTGGAGAACCGGTTCATCGACGAGCTCTCCGGCGGGCAGCGGCAGCGTGCCTATGTGGCGATGGTGCTGGCGCAGGACACCGACTACGTGCTGCTCGATGAGCCGCTGAACAATCTCGACATGAAGCGATCGGTGCAGATGATGCAGCACCTGCGCCGGGCGGCGGCCGAGATGGGCAGGACTATCGTCATCGTCCTCCACGACATCAACTTCGCCGGTCACTACGCCGACCGCATCTGTGCGGTCAAAGACGGTGCGGTGGTCGAGTTCGGCACGCCCGAGGAGATCATGACCGGTGAGGTGCTGTCCCGGGTGTTCGACACTCCCGTCGACGTCATCGACGG
>NZ_JBQDYQ010000029.1:0-31847 GCF_052105255.1 Brevibacterium sp. | reverse complement strand
TGACCGGTGAGGTGCTGTCCCGGGTGTTCGACACTCCCGTCGACGTCATCGACGGGCCCCGCGGTCCCTTGGCGGTGTACTTCTGAGGCTTCTGGCTGTGTGCTGCTGATCTGCTGGCGGCGGGGACGGCTGCCCGTGCGTGAAGTCTGCCCCGTGCGGTGGCTGGGATGGCTGGGGTGGCTGGGGGTGGCCGGGGCACCTATTGGGGCGACTTTCGGGCGCTCATCACCTTTTGATCGAATCATCGAGTTCGAACCCGATGCATCGATCAAAAGGCGATGACGGTTCGGACGAAAGTCGATCACGGATGGCGCAAAAGGCGATTACTGTACTTGCACATTCGTGGACTGAGTTCTCACCCGCTCACCAGACACTGTGGAAGACCTGCTCGTGCGACGACTTGCGAGAATCCAGACAGTCAGTGCGAGCTTCGGTCCTCATGGACGGAACCCATCTCGGCGGTGCTCAGCAGGTGCGTGATCTCAGAAATTCTTGTGCGGCGACGTTCATCAGCGGCCTGTGGAGACGAACTCGACTCGACCGCCGTTGACTTGTGGACGACGAAACGCTGTCCACAACCCCAGCGCCAGGGGGTTCTGACGGCGGGCCGCTGATGCCGATACTCGCCAGATGACGAATACGATCTATCGTGAAGAATTCTCCGCAGCCGGTATCTCTTCCAAAACGATCAAGAGTGCGCTGGGCTGTTGTCTGATTCGTCTCTGCCGCGGGGTGTACTCGGTGATCCGCGAGTGCCAGGTGAAAGACCACAGCCGAATTGCGGCATTCATCAGAGACGACGATTGGATCAGCTTCCATGTCGACAGAACTCCATCCGACTTGAAGCATGATTTCAGGTACCAGACTCAGCTCCGTGCACTTCGTATCCGCAGCTATCGCTGGTATCGACCAGAGGATGTGATCGTTGGCAAGTCGGCAGCGGTCCTTCACGGAATCCCTCTGTACAAGGACACATCGAAAGCGATCGCGGTCAAACACCCGCGGAGCAATTCGCACACGAAGGAGATCATCCGTGTGCGGGGCGAGGTTCCCGCAGAGGATCAGGTGGGATTCGGTCATCTGACGGCCACCTCGGCGGTTAGGACGGCTTTGGACCTCATTCGGATTTCGGGGCAACGCGAAGCATTTGCGGCAATGGAGTGGGTGCTGCGGCAGATGACGACCGCTCAATTCCCTGGCTTCAATCCGAAGTTCGGGTATACGGAGAAGTTTCAGGCCGAGGCGCGTCGAATTGTCGCGACGGCGTTCTACCCTGCGGTTGCTCGCATGCGGTCGGGCCAGGTCACCGCGCAGCGGATGGTTGATGCGATCGATCCGTTCTCAGAGAGTCCTGCTGAGAGCAACTGCCGATTCAACCTCATCGCCTTGAAGCTGACGGGGTTCGAACAGCAGATCGAAGTCCGAGACAACAAAGGCTTCATAGCGCGAGTGGATTTTCTCAACGAACAGGCACGAACGATCCTCGCGGTCGACGGAAGTGAGAAATACGCTCTGGTGGGACCCTCGCTGATCCGGAGAGAAGGCGAACAGCACAACCGGCTTCTCAGTATGGGGTATAAGGTCATCCATCTGAGTTTCGATGACGTATTCAGGCTCAACGACTTTCGGGACAAGATCTTCACACAAGTGCCGGAGCTGAAGCAGATGGTCGGGAGTCCCCACGAATGATGCAGAGCTCGCGCATCGACTTTCGAGCTGTTGACCACCGGGTTTTGTGCAGTTGGGTATCGAGTTTTGTGTGGTGCATCGAGTTTTATACCGATGATCTGATCAGAAAGCGATTATCCGCCGAGGAGGCCGCTGAGTGACCACGCCTCGGCACTCGGTGAGGGCGCCGTTCAGTGCCAATTCCTGCGTCGGCCTCCAGCGGCCACCCGAAGAGAACGGCGCTGATGTTCCTGACCGCCGGATCCTTTTCGCGGCCTTCCTCAACCAAAGTGAGGACGCGGAAGGCGGCTGCGCTTTCGGTCTGAGCAGACCCGGCGGCCTCCTCTATTTGTCGTCTGCCTCGACGGCCGGCCGGATCGTCACCCAACGGCGCACTGCCAGCACGAGTGCGGCAACCAACCCCACGAGGAGCAGTCCGTCAGCAACGATGTAGAGCAGATGCAAGGACGACCCACCCTCATCGACGCCGGCGAGAACCGCATCCGTGCGCTGATTGAGCAGCGGCCGAATGACGATGACCTTGATGATGAGCACTCCGATGAGCCCGCAGGCCACACTGCGGTAGACACGATCGACACCCGACTTCAGCAGCGCCCACAACAGGATCGCGGCGATGACGAGCTCGACCCAGTTCATCACTCCGAACACCAGCCGACCGATGCCCAGCCCCACCGGGATCGTGATGCCGGGGGCTGTGAACTTCAGCGGCGCCTCGATGAGCGAGATGCCGATGATGAGCCCGAGCCAGACGGCGGGCAAGATGATCCGAGCGCTCGCCGCCAGCCTCGAGTCATCGGTGCTGAAGAAGTGAGTCATGCCTTCGATTCTACTCCTCGTAGAAAAGACCGGCTGCGCCCTCACCTTCGCCCACCAATTACTACCTGACGGCGGCGCAGCAACCTCACGCCAGGTTGCTGAGCCGCCGTCAGGTAGCAAGGAGGGGATGGTGATCGGCTCACTCAGCGACTTCGCCGCGCCCGCTCTAGACTGGTGCCCATGCGTCTGTTCTCCAACGCCGTGGTGCGCACTTTCGCACCCCAGCCCGCCTCGAGTACCCCCGCCTCGAACACCGCTGCGTCGATCGCATCCGACCCGGGTGCATCGAACACAGACACGGGCCCTGACACGGTCCCCGACCCGACTCCCGCCCCGACCTTCGACCTCACACAGCCGGCCCCGGATGCGATCCTCGTCGACGGGGAGACCATCGTGGCCATCGGCACCCGGGCCGAACTGCTCGACATCGCCGCCGCGCAGTCGTCGACGACGGCGGCGCTCGCCTCGGCGGGTGGGGTCGGTGCGACCACGGTCATCCCCGGCCTCGAGATCGACGAGATCGACTGCGGCGGGCAGGTCATCCTGCCCGGATTCGTCGACGGCCACATCCACTCGATCATGTACGCCGATTCGCTGACCGACCTCGACCTGTCCCAGACGAAATCGCTCGCCGAGGCGGTCGCGGCCATCCGCGAACGCGCCGATTCGCTTCCGGTGGGCGCCTGGGTGGTCGGCTCCGGCTGGGACCTCAACAAATGGGAGGACCCGTCCTATCCGGACCGGGACCTCCTCGACGCCGAGGTTCCCGACCACCCCGTGGCGATGTGGTCACTCGACCTGCACACCCTGTGGGTCAACGCCCACGCCCTCGAGATCGCCGGCATCGACTCCACGACCCCCGACCCCTCGGGCGGCAGCTTCGTCCGCGACGATGACGGGCAGCTCACCGGTCTGGTGCGCGAAGACGCCACCGATCTCGTCGCCCGCTTCATCCCTGAACCCAGCCGCGAGGACCAGGTCGAACGCCTCGCCACCACGCAGGAGCTCTTCCTGTCACAGGGGCTGACCGGGATCCATGACTTCGACGGCATCGCCTCGACCTTGGGCTGGAACGACCTGCATGCGGCCGGTCGCCAGGACTTGCGCGTGACCTTGTTCCTGCGTTCACCCGAAGTGCCGTGGGCGATCGAAACCGCCTGGCACACCGGTGACGGGGATGATTGGCTGCAGTGCGGCGGGCTGAAGCTGTTCTCGGACGGGGCGCTCGGCTCGCATACCTCGCACATGTCTTCAGCGTTTCCCGCGGTCGACGGTGAGGACGAGAACTTCGGTGTCGTGCAGATGACCGAAGACGAACTCTTCGACCAGGCACACATCGCCACCGAGGCGGGAATCTCCGTGGCCATCCACGCCATCGGCGATCAGGCGAACCACCATGTGCTCGGTGTCTACGACCGCCTGCGGGAGACGACGAAGGCCGCGGAAGAGAAGTTCGGCCGACCCCTGCGTCACCGCGTCGAACACGCTCAGTTCATCCAGCCGGCCGACGTTGCCCGGTTCGCCGAGCTCGGGGTGCTCGCGTCGATGCAGCCGCGCCATTGCATCTCTGACCTGCACCTGCTCCACCTCATCGACGAGTCCGCGCAGTTGGCCGCCTATGCGTGGCCCGACCTGCTCGATGCCGGGGCGCACGTGGTATTCGGCTCCGACGGTCCGGTCGAGCATGCGAACCCCTTCGCCGCGATCTATGCCGCGATGACCAGGTCGAACATCTCCGGTGACGCGTCGACGACCTTCCAGCCGCACCGTCGCCTGAGCGCCGTCGAGGCGATTCGCCTGCACACGCAGGGACCGGCCTTCGCCGCCGGGCTCGAGGACCGGCGCGGATATCTGGCGCCGGGCATGGATGCCGACTTCATCGTCGTCGACACCGATCCGTGCGTGGCCGAAGGGCTCAATCCCGAGGTCGCCGCGCGCGCCATTGCCGGTGTGGCCGCCGAGGCGGCCGCGCAGTCGAGCGACTCGGCCGTCTCACGCACGTCGGCCGACGGCCTCCTCGGCTACGCTTCCGAGGAAGCCCTGTTCGCCCACGCCGAAGCGATCCGCGACACCCGAGTCGCGCTCACCGTCGTCGGCGGCGAAATCAGATACCGCGCCTGACCTCGCCGAGGCGGTCCATCCGCTGCACGAGGAATTCGGAGGGAGAGAAGTGTTGATTTCCTCGTCCGAAATCATCATTCTTCTCCCTCCGAATTGACGTGCCCAGGATCAGATGTTGCGGCCGCCGGAGATCTCGGTGACGGTGCCGGTGAGGTAGCTCGACAGTCCGGAGGCGAGGAACAGCACCACGGAGGCGACCTCTTCGGGTTCGCCGGGACGGCCGAGCGGGATCTCGGCGAGCTTCGAGTCGATCGCGTGCTGCGGCATGGCCTTGGTCATGGCGGTGTTGATGAAGCCGGGCTGGATGGCGTTGATGCGGATGTCCTTGAACGCGACTTCCTTGGCCACGGCCTTCGTCATGCCGACGATGCCCGCCTTCGCTGCGGAGTAGTTCGACTGTCCGGGGTTGCCGACCTTGCCGCTGATCGAGGACACGTTGATGCTCGAGCCGCCGCGGTCCTGCTCGCGCATGAGCGCGGTGGCGACCTTGAGCCCGTTCCATGTGCCGCGCAGGTGCACGGAGATGACGTCGTCGAACTGCTGCTCGGTCATCTTCCGGATCGTCGCATCGCGGGTGATGCCGGCGTTGTTGACCCAGATGTCGATACCGCCGAATGCGGTCGTGGCCGCCTCGGCGAGTTTTTCGACGGCCTCGAGGTCGGACACGTTGCACACCGCGCCCGTGGCGACTCCGTCTCCGCCGAGTTCGGCCACAGCAGCCTGCAGACTCTCCTCATTCATATCGGCGATGACGACCTTGGCTCCCGAGTCGACGAGGCTGCGCACCATCGCCAAACCCAGTCCCTGCGCGCCGCCGGTGACGACGGCGACCTTGCCGGTCAGCAGTCCGGGGATGGCGGTGACTCCGCCAGTGTCGGTGACGGTGATGCCGGAGTTCGCGGTTGTGGATTCAGTCATGGGATGCCTTTCGTGCGTGGTCGGTTGTTCTCAGAGACTGAACTGCGGTTTGTGCGCGCCATTCAGCAGCTGCTTGGCGACGACGACGCGCTGGACCTCGGAGGTGCCTTCATAGATGCGGAAGAGGCGTGCGTGGCGGTAGAAGCGTTCGACCGCGGACTCGCGCATGTAGCCCATGCCGCCCTGAATCTGCACGCCCTTGTCGGCGATGCGGGCGAGTGCTTCGGAGGCGAAGAGCTTCGCCGAGGAGGGGCCCAGCTTGCGATCGGTCTCGGCGTCCCAGCGCCCAGCGGCCGAGAGGACGAGCGACTTGGCGGCGGCAACATCGGTGTAGATATCGGCGAGCATCGCCTGGACGAGCTGGAACCGGGCGATCGGTTCCCCGCCCTGCTTCGCCTCGGCGGCGAAGCGCACGGATTCGTCGAGGATGCGGATCGACTGACCGACGCAGATCGCGGCGATGTGCAGGCGCCCCTTGTTGAGTGAGGCCATGGCCGCGTAGAAGCCCTTCTCCTCCTCACCCCCGATGAGGTTGGCGGCAGGCACGCGCACGTCGTCGAAGAAGATCTCCGAGGTCCAGGCGCCGGCCTGACCCATCTTGTGATCGTGTGGGCCGACGGTCACGCCTTCGGACTTCGTGGGCACGAGGAAGACCGAGATGCCCTTTGAGCCCGTGGCCTTCGGGTCGGTGCGGGCGAAGACCACGAGGACATCGGATGCCTCAGCGTTGGTGATGAACCGCTTGGAGCCGTTGATGATGTAGCCTTCGCCAACGCGTTCGGCCTTCGTCCGCAGGCCTGAGGGGTCGGACCCGGCTTCGGATTCGGTCAGCGCGAAGGAGGCGACGACCTCTCCGGAGGCCAGGCGGGGCAGCCATTCGGACTTCTGCTCATCGGTGCCGTAGTTGACGAGCACCTGTCCGGCGATGCCGTTGTTCGTGCCGAACAGCGACCGGAAGGACGGGGTGGTGTAGCCGAGCTCCATGGCCAGGAGTGCGTCCTGTTCGGCGTTGAGCCCGAGCCCGCCGTACTCCTCGGGCAGGGCCCAGCCGAAGAGGCCCATCTCGGCGGATTCCCTGATGATGGCTTCGGGGAAGGCATCCTCATCTTCGACCTGGGTCTCGAGCGGGACGACCTTCTCGCGGACGAATTCGCGGACGGCTGACAGGATGTCGTCGAGTTCCGAGTTGTCCATGGGTCACTCTCCTTCGTGTGTGTCCGGACGGTGGCATCCTGCGGCCGACGGTTCAGTGGCGCAGCGGTGCGGCAGTGTCATTGTGCGGCTGACGCCATCATATATCGAAATATTCAATAAACGAGAGTCATTAATGCTGTTATAGGTAATTATTATCAGCGTGAGTGGCAGTGGGCGCGGCTGCAACGCGGTAGTGAGGCGCTGGGGCGGTGGGCTGCTGGCTCTGCAGTTCTCACAAAGACGCGTTCCACTCCTCGAGGCGGCTGCGCAGCAGTTCGGCCGTCATGTCGGTGAGTCCGATGCCGTGATAGTTCGGCAGCCAGGTCTCGACACGATCGGCCGCGCTCGCCGCCGCCTGCACATCCCAGTCGTTGATGTCGGAGATCGGGGCACCGAGTCGTGCCTCGTACTCGGCGAGGAACGATTCGGCAGCAGAGGGGGAGCCGAGCAGGACGAGGTCCTGCCTGCACCAGGCGAGATCGAAGCCCCGCGGAGCGTGCTTGGCTCCCGACCAGTCGACGACCCCCGTGAGCTGAGATGCCTTGGTGGTCTCATCACGCACCCACAGAGCGTTGCCGATCCAGAAATCTCCGTGGGAGAGCACTCGATCGCGGAGGTCGAGTCGGCCGAATGCCTGTTGTGCGCGGTGGCCGATTGTAGTCTCCCCGGACGGTGCTGTCATGGGTGCTAAGGGCAGTCCGGTGCCGTCGAGTCCATGGATGGCGAACAGTGCCGCCGCCATCTGCCGCGCCACGGCAAAGAGGTCGGCGCGGGGATCGGGCGTCGATCCGGCGACCCTGGTCGTGATGATGAGCGGTTCCGCGGCGCCCGCGCTGGCGGCGACGAGGTGAGGAACCATCGGCCCGAGCGAGGCGATTCGTTCGAGCGCGGCGAGTTCTCTGGCCACGGCGTCGTCTCCCGAGGGAAAGGCCCGAACGACGACTTCGGAATCGCCGTCGGCGGCCAAGAGGGTGAGGGCGTGTTGGCCTGCGGTGAAGACCTCGAGCAGCTCGAGTTCTCGGTCCAGCAGTCTTGATGCCGCTAGTAGGGTGTTCTCCGGTGATGGCGGCACGCGCATCATCGCCGCGGTTGGGCTGCCGGTGCGCGCGGAATCTCCGCGTACCGGGCCAGCAGCTTCTTGAGCCCGGACGTATAGCGTTTGGCCATCATCATCTGCGAGGCGGTCGTGATCGGACCGGCCGCCTTGAGCAGCGGACGACCGGGCACCGAATCCGCGGTGATTGAGGCAGCGAGGCGGCCCTCAGCATCCGCGGATACGAGGAAGGTCTCCTCTCCGTTCTCCAAGTGACCGGGCAGGGTGCGGTAGGTGAATCCGGCGCGGTCAGCCTCGTCGATGACCTCGGAGACGATGCACGCGCCGACCGTCACGAGCAGATCCCGACCGCGCAGCCGCCTCGGCGAGGTCGGCCATGCGGGGTTGAGCCGCAGAGCGACGATCTGGCCCTCGACCACCCGGCGAGACGGGCGGACGACGACGCCGGCGAGGTCCTGGAGTGCCCACGAGAAGACCGCGTCGCGGGCGAGTGGGAATTGTGCGGCCGGGCCGACGTCGAGGTGGAACTCGAGATGATTCATGACTCCATTCTCGTCCAGTGCGCTCGCTTGGTGCCGCAGTCCTTGTCTTCCTCCAACGGCTATGCCTACGATGATTACCGATCGCTGAACGAACGCTCGCTTCCCGGCGATTCGCCAGGTCAGCGCCGAATGACCATGTCACTGCACGAACACTGGAGTTCATCAATGTCAGACCGCACCTCAGCAACACAGCCGACAGCCGCCTCTGCGGAACCGAATTCAGGACGTCGTTTCGAAGGGCAGGTTGCCGTCATCACGGGTGCCAGCCGCGGCATCGGGCTCGGGATCGCGCATCGTCTGCAGGCCGAAGGCGCCACCGTCATCCTCACCGCGCGCAAGCCCGAAGCGCTGGGCGAGGCAGTCGCGGAGTTCCCCGAGGGCACGGCGATAGGCATCGCCGGCAAGGCCGACGACCCGGCTCACAGGTCAGAGGTGTTCGACACGATCGCTGAGAAGTTCGGTCGCCTCGATGTGCTCGTGGCCAACGCCGGAATCAACCCGGTCTACGGTCCGCTCGTCGACATGGAGCTCGACGCCGCGCGAAAGATCTTCGACGTCAATGTGCTCGGCACGCTGGCCTGGGTGCAGGACGCCGTCCATCATAATGGCCTGAATTTCCGCGAGAACAGGGGGCGGGTGGTGGCGATCTCCTCGGTGGCCGGGCAGGTGCCGAGCGAGGGCATCGGCTTCTACGGAATCTCGAAGGCGGCGGTCTCGCACCTGACAAAGACCCTCGCCGTCGAGCTCGGTCCCGACATCCGTGTCAACGCCGTCGCCCCGGCAGTGGTCAAGACGAAGTTCGCCACCGCGCTCTACGAGGGCAGGGAGGTAGAGGTTGCGTCCGCGTACCCGGTCAAACGCCTAGGGACTCCCCAGGACATCGCCGGTGCCGTCGCCTATCTCGCGTCGGACGACGCCGATTGGATCACCGCCCAGGTGCTCACCGCAGATGGAGGAGTCGTCACCGCCGGCGGCAGCGCCTGAGACTGAGTGGCCTGCGGCTGATCGTCGACTGCCGGTAACCGGCAGCTCAAACATGGGTCGCATTCGGATACTGCGGCCCGAATCCAGGTCGCTATCGGATACTTCTGAGCAAGCAAAGTATCCGATAGCGACCCATTCCTGCATACGCGGCCAGGCGGCGCTGCCGCAGGGAGTTGGGCCTCGCAGCGGTCCGACGAGCGGTCACGGCGAGAGGGCCAGCAGGGGGTTTGTCGAGGGTGATTTCATTCACTAGAATCGGAGGCGCAGTCTCAGCCGGGGCCCACCAAGGCCTCGTTGGTTCTGCGCATAACTTCATACGCCGCTAAGACAAGACGTGGGAGAGCTGCCGCTGTCAGGCCGAACCGAGCCGGACACCGAGCAGCGCCGTAGGTGCAATTCCCTCCCCGGGAAACTCTCAGGCCCAGTACCACCGATTGCAGGCATATCTGAAGGACTCCGGTCCGACAGATCGGGGAGGACACTCAGTGATCGCTGCGTCCTCCCATCGGTGGACGCGACACCGACCCTAGGACGGCAATTGACCAGTTCACTCGCCCATACGACGCAGGCAACAGGGGACACCGCGCGCCCCTTCTCCGACCGCCACATCGGCCCTCGCGCCGATGACGTGCAGGCCATGCTCGCCGAACTCGGCTATGACTCCCTGGAAGCGCTCTCTTCCGCTGCCGTCCCGGAATCCATCCAGAACGACGAACTCAACCTGGCCGCGGGCCGCTCCGAATTCGACGTGCTGAACGATCTGCGCGACCTCGCCGACCAGAATGTCATGCGCACCCAGCTCATCGGCCAGGGCTACTACGACACGATCACCCCGGCCGTCATCCGCCGCAACCTGGTCGAGAACCCCGCCTGGTACACCGCCTACACCCCCTACCAGCCCGAGATCTCCCAGGGCCGCCTCGAAGCGTTGCTGAACTTCCAGCAGGTCATCCAAGACCTCACCGGCCTCGACATCGCCAATGCCTCCCTCCTCGACGAAGCCACCGCCGTCGCCGAGGCGGTCCTGCTCATGCGTCGCGCCGTAAAGAAGGGGACAACCGTCGTCCTCGACTCCGAACTCCACCCGCAGACCATTGCCGTCGTCCGCGCCCGGGCCAAGGCCATGGACTTCCGCGTCACCGTCGCCGACCTCGCCGAAGGTCTCGTCGGCGAAGACATCTTCGGCATCGTCTGCGCCCAGCCCGGCACCACCGGCGCCATCCGCGACTTCACCGTCGCCGTCGACGGCGCGCATGACCGCGGAGCACTCGTGACCTTCGACGCCGACCTGCTGGCACTGACCCTGCTCAAGGACTGCGCCTCCCAAGGCGCGGACATCGCCGTCGGCTCGGCCCAGCGCTTCGGTGTGCCCCTGTTCTTCGGCGGCCCCCACGCCGGCTTCATGGCCGTGAAGTCCGGACTCCAGCGCCAGCTGCCAGGCCGCCTCGTCGGAGTGTCCAAAGACGCCCAGGGCAAGCCGGGCTACCGCCTGGCCCTGCAGACCCGCGAGCAGCACATCCGCCGCCAGAAGGCGACCTCCAACATCTGCACCGCGCAGGCGCTGCTCGCCAACGTCGCCTCGATGTACGCCGTCTACCACGGCCCCATCGGCCTGACCCGCATCGCCTCCCGCGTCCACCGCCTCGCCCACGCGTTCGCCGGTGCCGCGGACACCGCCCCCGGCGCCGAGGTTCTCACCTGGGATTTCTTCGACACCGTCGCCCTGCGCGTGGCCGATGCCGAAGCCGCCCGCTACGTCGCCGACCA
The DNA here is from genome assembly GCF_052105255.1 of Brevibacterium sp. Classification (NCBI taxonomy): domain Bacteria; kingdom Bacillati; phylum Actinomycetota; class Actinomycetes; order Micrococcales; family Brevibacteriaceae; genus Brevibacterium; species Brevibacterium sp. The sequence goes on along the minus strand of NZ_JBQDYQ010000029.1, from coordinate 20,762 downwards.
GGCCGGATTCAACATCCGTGTCATCGACGACTCGACCGTCGGCGTCTCCTTCGGCGAGCCCCACACCGTGGCCGACGCCAACGGCCTGCTCGAAGCCCTCGGCATCCTTGCCCGGGTCGACGCGGACGACTTCGAAGCCGCCTCGGCGGGGACCTTCGGAGCCAACGCCGTGCCCGAGCCCGCATTTGATGCGAAGTTCCAACGGGGCACCGAATTCCTCACCCACCCCGTCTTCAGCGCCCACGGTTCCGAGACCTCGATGATGCGCTACCTGCGCACCCTGTCCGACCGGGACCTCGCACTCGACCGGACGATGATCCCGCTGGGCTCGTGCACGATGAAGCTCAACGCCGCCGCCGAGATGGAACCCATCACCTGGCCGGAATTCGCCTCCATCCACCCCTTCGCCCCCGTCGAGCAGACCCAGGGCTGGCGGAAGCTCATCACCCGCCTCGAAGACTCGCTCGTCGAGGTCACCGGGTACGACCGCGTGTCCCTGCAGCCCAACGCCGGCTCGCAGGGTGAGCTGGCCGGACTGCTCGCCATCCGTGCCTACCATGTGGCGAACGGCGACGATGCCCGTACCGTCGTGCTCATCCCGCAGTCCGCTCACGGCACGAACGCCGCCTCCGCAGTGCTCGCCGGTCTCCAGGTCCAGGTTGTCGCAACGGCCGATGACGGATCCGTGGACATGGACGACCTCGATGCGAAAATCGCCAAGCACGAAGGCGCAATCGCCGGCATCATGATCACCTACCCGTCGACCCACGGTGTGTTCGAACCGCAGATCCGCGAGGTCTGCGACAAGGTGCACGCCGCCGGCGGCCAGGTCTACGTCGACGGTGCGAACCTCAACGCCATGGTCGGACTCGCCAAGCCCGGCGAATTCGGCGGCGACGTCTCCCACCTCAACCTGCACAAGACCTTCTGCATCCCCCACGGAGGAGGCGGACCCGGAGTCGGCCCCGTCGCGGTGCGCGAACACCTCGCCCCGTACCTGCCCGGCGATGCCACGCTGCCGGAACTCGTCGCCGGTGACCCGGAGGCCAAGGAGCTGCCGATCTCCGCATCGATGTTCGGCTCCGCAGGAGTCCTGCCCATCAGCTTCGCCTACCTCGAACTCATGGGCGCCGAAGGGCTGCGCGAGGCCTCGCGCTCGGCTCTGCTCGGTGCGAACTACCTGGCGAAGAAGCTCGGCGACGTCTTTCCCGTCCTCTACTCGGGTGAGAACGGACTCGTCGGCCACGAAACGATCCTCGACCTCCGCGCGATCACCTCGGCGACGGGAGTCACCGCCGAGGACGTCTGCAAGCGGCTGATCGACTTCGGCTTCCACGCCCCGACCCTGGCCTTCCCTGTGCCCGGCACCCTCATGGTCGAACCCACCGAGTCCGAGGATAAGGACGAGCTCGACCGCTTCATCGAGGCCATGCGCACCATCCGCGCCGAGATCGACGAGATCGGCAATTCGTATACCTACGAAGAGTCGCCGCTGGCCCTCGCGCCGCACCCGGCGACCGTGGTCATGGACGACTGGGACGGCAAGTACAGCCGCGAGACCGCGGTGTTCCCCGTTCCCGGACTGCGCCACACGAAGTACTTCCCGCCGGTCAGCCGCATCGACGGAGCCTACGGCGACCGCAACCTGGTGTGCTCCTGCCCGCCGCCAGAGGCCTTCGAAGAGTTCGAGGAAGAGGACAAGTGATGACCGACACCACCGGAAACACACCCAAAGAGACTCCGCTGCACAGCATCCACGCAGAGCTCGGTGCCTCGTTCACCGACTTCGGCGGGTGGGACATGCCGCTGAAATACGGTTCGGAACTCGCCGAACACCGTGCCGTGCGTGAGGCCGCCGGCCTCTTCGACCTCTCACATATGGGTGAGGTGCGCATCAGCGGAACCGACGCCGCCGCCTTCCTCGACTACGCGCTCGTCGCGAAGTACTCGACGATGAAGATCGGCAAGGCCAAGTACGGAGTCATCGTCAACGAGGCAGGTGGCCTGCTCGACGACCTCATCACCTACCGCATCGGTGAGGAGGAGTTCCTCATCGTCCCCAACGCCTCGAACACGCCCACTGTGGTCGCCGCGCTGAAGGACCGCGTGCACCAGTTCGTGCAGACCGTCGCACCAGGCTCCGATGTGCACCTGACCGATGAGTCCGATGCCACCGCGCTCATCGCCGTGCAGGGCCCGAACTCGGAGGCGATCATCCTGCGCGCCCTCGACGAGTCCGGCCACGGCGAATTCGGACCCCGCACCGGCGCCGACGACCAGGCGAAGGCCCAGGTCACCGACGATGCCAACGGGGGAGCCACCTCGGCGGGGGATGCGAAGATCACCATCGGTCGGGCGGTGCGCGAACTGGGGTACTACGCGTGGATGCCGCTGACGATCGCAGGGATCGACCTCATGCTCGCCCGCACCGGATACACCGGTGAGGACGGGTTCGAGCTCTACACCCCGAACATCGGCGCCGCCCGCCTGTGGAACACGCTCGTGACCTCGGGCGCGGACTACGGTCTCGTGCCCTGCGGTCTGGCCGCACGCGATTCGCTGCGCCTCGAAGCCGGAATGCCGCTCTACGGCAACGAACTCGATGAGAACACCACCCCGTTCGACGCGGGGTTGGGCCGGATGATCGGGTTCAAGACGAAGGACGAATTCTTCGCCCGCGAGGCTCTGGCGAAACTCGGTGAGACCGAACCGCCGCGCGTGCTCGTCGGCCTGAGCTCGGAGGGGCGCCGCGCCGCCCGCTCCGGAGCCGCCGTGTCGATCGACGGCTCCGAGGTCGGCACCGTCACCTCCGGTCAGCCCTCACCGACCCTCGGCCACCCGATCGCCCTGGCCTACATCGACCGGGACCGCGCCGAGGTGGGCACCGCCGTGACCGTGGACATCCGCGGCAAGGCCCATGACTTCACCGTCACACAGCTGCCGTTCTACAAGCGCCAGGCCGACTGACGCTCTCACCCACGATTCATCCTGGTGGGACCGGTGACTCGTAGACTGGTTCCACCCGGCACAACAACGTCGTGACCGCCGCTTACCGGCGGTCGCAGTAAGGAAGACAGATGGCACAGCTGCCCCCGCTCCCGCAGAACTTCACCTACTCCGCCGAACACGAATGGGTCGACGGCGCCGCCGATGAACTCGTCGGCAAGACCGTCAAGGTCGGCATCACCGCCGTCGCCGCCGACGCCCTCGGTGAGGTCGTCTACGTCGACCTGCCCGAGGTCGGCGACACCATCACCGCAGGCGAGACCTGCGGTGAGGTCGAGTCCACGAAGTCCGTGTCCGATCTCTACACCCCGGTGACCGGCGAGGTCGTCACCATCAACGAGGCGGCCGTGGACTCACCCGGACTGCTCAACTCCGACCCCTACGGTGAGGGTTGGCTGTTCGAGGTCGCCGTGACCGAGGTCGGCGAAGTCATGGACGCCGCCGCCTATGCCGAGGCGAACTCTCTCTGAGCCTCAGCCTTCGGGCGGAGGACACAAACCCTGAAGCGGGGTCGGTCGAGGTCGGTGCCGACACATCGTCGGCATCGGCACGCCATGCACATGAGTGCACGGCTGTTCGGTCGGCCCCGTCGTCATCTCATCAGAAACGAAGTGATTGCCATGCCATTGAGTGTCTTCGACCTCTTCACAGTCGGCATCGGACCGTCGAGTTCCCACACCGTCGGGCCGATGCGTGCCGGCGCGAGCTTCATCGACCTCCTGAGCGATTCGCTGAGATCCGTGGCGGATCTGCGTGTCGACGTGTTCGGCTCCCTGGCCGCCACCGGCGCCGGTCATGGGACCTTCGACGCGATCCTCATCGGACTCGAGGGCTGCCGCCCCGATCTCATCGAAGCCAACGAACTCAATGCCCGGCGGACGCGGATGTCCGAGACCGGGACGATCATCCTCGGCGATTCGACCGGCAACGGCGTCGAGCTTTCGTTCACCGAGGATGACATGGTCAAACGCCCCCTGACCGTGCTGCCGCGCCACACGAATGCCATGACCGTGACCGCCTATGACGCTGCCGGGGCGACCCTCGCCGAGGAGACCTATTACTCCGTCGGCGGCGGTTTCGTGACCTCGGAGACCGAATTCCTCGACAAGGAGAAGACCGCCGAGGCTGGCGCCGGCGGGGGCGGCGACGGTGCTGCCGACGACGGCGGCGATGTGGCTGACGGCGGGGGCGGCGACGGCGGCAGCGATGTCGAGTTCGCGGTCGCGGACTCTGTCGTCGATGCCGAACTCGAGTCCTACGACGACGAGCTGCCCTATCCTTTCCATTCAGGTGTCGAACTGCTGCAACGCTGCCGCGAGAACGACCTGTCGATCGCGGAGATCATGCACGCCAACGAACTGTCGATGCGTGACGAGGACGAGATCCGGCACGGCCTGCTCCACATCTACTCGGTGATGGAGGAATGCGCTTCGGCGTCCTTGGACCGGTCCGGTTATCTGCCCGGAGGGCTCAAGGTGCGTCGCCGCGCACACGACTGGTACCTCAAACTCAAGGCCGAGGATCCCGACCGGGACCCCGGCTACTACCTCGAATGGGTCAACCTCATCGCAATGGCCGTGAACGAGGAGAACGCCTCGGGCGGCCGCGTCGTCACTGCACCCACCAACGGGGCGGCCGGCATCATCCCCGCCGTGCTGCACTATGCGCTCAACTACGTTCCAGCGGTGGTGGAAGGCGGCGAGTCCGCGAAGCACCGGGCCATCGTCGACTTCCTGCTCACCGCGGCGGCCATCGGCGTCCTGTACAAGGAGCGGGCGTCGATCTCCGGCGCCGAGGTGGGCTGTCAGGGTGAGGTCGGATCCGCCTCGTCGATGGCCGCCGGGGGACTGGCCGCCGTGATGGGCGGGACGCCCGAGCAGGTGGAGAACGCCGCCGAGATCGCGATGGAGCACAACCTCGGCCTGACCTGCGATCCGATCTCCGGACTCGTGCAGGTGCCGTGCATCGAACGCAATGCGATCGCCGCCGGCAAGGCCATCAATGCGTCCCGCATGGCACTGTGGGGCGACGGCCAGCACCGGGTCAGCCTCGACGAGGTGATCGAGACGATGCGCCAGACCGGTGCGGACATGTCCTCGAAGTACAAGGAGACAGCGATGGGCGGCCTCGCCGTCAACGTCGTCGAGTGCTGAGGCGGGTGCGTCTTGGGGTGTGGGGCTGGCACCTGGGACGAGGGGCTGAGGCTGCCTGCCCATAGACAAGCCCACAGCCAATAGGTCGCTATCGGATACTTTCAGCGCTGAAAAGTATCCGATAGCGACCTTTGTTTGGGTGCAGGCATCCGATAGCGACCACATTTCGAACTGCCCATCGCACTGCCGAGGCGACCTGATCTCCGAAACCAACGCGAAGCCGCTCACAGGGCCTCGGATGCCCTGCGGACCAACAGGCCTCCTTGCTGTCCCAATTCGGGTGAAGTGACATGGAACACGTGGAACCCTTGTTCCAACTCCGCGAAAATGTAACGAAACGATAACGAACCTCTGGCGCGGTATGAGCGCGAAGAAGCGCCCCGACGCATCCCAGAGATGCCATGGGGAAAGTCGGGTCTGTTACATGTCGGCAGGCCGGGGGCAGCGTTGTGAAAGTGGCCCGGAATCGACAGTTTCGAGGTTGACGCTCATTCTCATCCCGCTAGGTTTGTTGGCGTGATTAACGCACTCGCTGAACCGAAGACGCAAATCGACGTCCGGACTCCTGAGCTGGAGGACGGGCAACATCTATGGCGGCTCGCGAAAGACACAGCCGTGCTCGATCTGAACTCCTCGTACTCGTACCTGCTGTGGTGCCGTGACTTCGCGGACACCTCGGTGATCGCACGGATCGGCGGAGAGCCCGCCGGCTTCGTCACCGGCTACACCCGTCCGGAGAATCCGGACACCCTGATGATCTGGCAGGTCGCCGTCGACGAGAACTTCCGCGGACACGGACTCGCATCGACCATGCTCAACGAGCTGGCCGACCGTACCGGTGCTCTGCGGATGGAGACGACGATCACCGATGACAATGCGGCGTCCAACCGTCTGTTCCAGACGTTCGCGGAGAAGCGCGGGGCCGGTTTCGACCGTCGCCCGCTGTTCACCCCGGACCTCTACCCGGACGGCCACGACACCGAGTACCTCTACGAGATCGCACCCCTGTAACGAGCCCCACCCCGGCGCCGCGCGGACCCCTGCTGCAAGGGAGCGGACGCGCCAGGTGCCAGGAGGCGGAAGAGATCGCCCGCAATAAGCGGCGGCCACCGCCTCGGCGACTGCATCCGATGCAGACGCACAACTTTGGAAGTCGAAAGGACTCAAGTCATGACTGAAAGCGCCAAGCCCACACCAACTGACAAGCCCGACATCTTCGAAACTCGCGAATCAGCGGTTCGCAGCTACTGCCGTTCCTGGCCGGCGACCTTCGCCCGGTCGCAGGGCGCCAAGCAGTGGGACGAAGACGGCAACGAATACCTCGACTTCTTCTCCGGTGCCGGTGCACTCAACTACGGCCACAACAACCCGGCCGTGATCAACCCGCTGATCGAATACCTGCAGTCGGGTGCCGTGCTCCACTCGATGGACATGAAGACCCCGGCCAAGCGTGAGTTCCTGCAGACCTTCCAGGACCTCATCCTCAAGCCGCGCGGACTCGACTACTCCGTCATGTTCCCCGGGCCGACGGGCACCAACACCGTCGAGGCGGCTCTCAAGCTCGCCCGCAAGGTGACCGGACGTCAGCACATGCTCTCGTTCACCAACGCCTTCCACGGCATGACGCTGGGCTCGCTGTCGGTGACCGGCAACTCGATGAAGCGCAAAGGCGCCGGAATCCCGCTGACCAACAGCTCGAAGATTCCCTACGACGACTACTTCGACGGCGAGGTGCCCGACTTCCTGTGGCTGGAGAAGGTCCTCGCGGACTCCGGCTCGGGTGTCGACAAGCCTGCCGCTGTCATCGTCGAGACCGTGCAGGGCGAGGGCGGGCTCCGTGCCGCACGTGCCGAATGGCTGCGCGCTCTGTCCGACCTGTGCAAGAAGCACGACATCCTCCTCATCGTCGATGACGTGCAGGCCGGCTGCGGCCGAACCGGTTCGTTCTTCAGCTTCGAAGAAGCCGGCATCGAGCCCGACATCGTCTGCCTGTCGAAGTCGATCTCCGGTTCGGGTCTGCCGTTGGCACTGACCCTGTTCCGCCCCGAGCTCGACGTCTGGGAGCCCGGCGAGCACAACGGCACCTTCCGCGGAAACAACCCCGCGTTCGTCACTGCCACCGCCGCCATCAAGACCTTCTGGGCCGACAACGAGTTCCAGAACCAGCTTGCCGACACCATCGCCGCTTTGCACCAGCGCCTCGACGGAATCGTCGAGAAGGCCGAAGGCGCTTCGATCCGCGGACGCGGCCTGCTGGCCGGCCTGTGCTTCGAGGACCTCGAGGTGGCCGGGAAGGTTGCCGCCTACGCCTTCGACAACGGTCTCCTGCTCGAGACCTCGGGCGCCGATGACGAAGTCATCAAGATCATGCCGCCGCTGACGATCGACTCGCGCGATCTGCAGGCGGGTCTGGACATCATCGAGGCCGGAGTGGCCAAGTTCGCTCCCGCCGCAACCACGGCCGCGCTGGCCTGACCCACCTCTGCCGGGCCGGCGTCGCAGCTGTGGCGCCGGCCCGAGCTGTGGGCGGAATCGAGCTCACCGGTTCGATCGTCCACCCGGGCCGAGGGACGCCGTTGATGTGCGACGGACGTCGGCGGCCCACCCCCTGAACACTTCCACCGACCTTTTGCGAAAGGACCACAGATGTACGTAGTCAACCGCGATGACCTCAACGACACCGACCGCGATGTGAAGTCCGAGACCTGGCGCTCACGCCGCATGGTGCTCGGCAAGGAGCGCGTCGGATTCTCGTTCCACGACACCGTGATCTACGCCGGAACCACCTCGACGTTCCACTACCAGAACCACGTCGAAGCCGTGTACTGCGTGCAGGGCAAGGGAACGCTGACCGATCTGGAGACCGGCAAGGAATACCCGCTCCACGACGGCGTCATGTACCTGCTCGACGGAAACGAGAAGCACACCGTCGTGGCCGAGGAAGAACTCCGCATGGCCTGCGTGTTCAACCCGCCGGTCACCGGCCGTGAGGTCCACGACGAGAACGGCGTGTACCCGCTCATCGTCGAGGATGAAGCCGCACCCGCGAACTGATCGAGGTCCAGTCGAAGACTGGATCGGCGGAAGCTGACTGAGCTTCACTCGCCGAGGCGGCCCGAGCATTGCGCTCGGGCCGCCTTTTCGCGTGTGGTTGAGGCTTCCGGGTGAACGGCACCGTTGAGCGGGGGTCGGTTGGACTGCAGGTGTGGTAATCTTCGGCCATACAACTTTCAAGTTCGTGACTTCTCGTTGCCGATTACACATTCGTTGACTCCGACTCAGGCATCCTCTTCCATCCCATCTTCAGTTGGAGCCTCCATGAAGTTCCTCAAGCGCGCCCTTGTGGCGTCCCTTGCTGCTCTTGCTCTCGCCGTCGGTCCCGCCGTCTCCGCCGAGGCGGCGAGTTCATCATTCGACGTTACAAAGCTCTGGGGAGACAGCGTCGTTGTGTCCGACTGGAACTGCAAATATACAAACGTCTACATGAAGCATAAGAAGTCCAGGATTGATGACTGGGACGTTGACACTGATATCCGGGGTCGTCACGGCTGGGCCGATACGGCGTGGTTCTCGGACTACAGCGGCTCCAAGAAGGACCGGATCATGATCTGCCCATCGTCAGATGGCCTGGGTAAGTACACCCTCGGACCTTCAGAAGTCAGGGCCTATTACTACGGTGGCTCAAGCTATAACAGCTACGGCGAAGTCGAGCGTGCCGACTACACCAAGGGCTCTTTCTACGTCCGCGGCAAGTCCTACGCTTCGCTTTCTGCAAAGCGCAGCGGCAGCACGGTCACGCTGACCTCGTCGTCGAAGGTCTACCACCCGGAGCGCTACGGGAAGATCAAGTACAGCCCGAAGGTGAAGTTCCAGGTCAAGTCCGGCAGCAAATGGAAGACGCTGAAGACGGTCTCCGCGAAGAAGGGCAAGGCCACCTACAAGGTGAAGTCGAAGAGCAAGAAGTACTACCGTGTCACCTTCAGCCAGGTCAGCTGGGCAACCGGAGCGACCTCGAAGTCGGTCAAACGCTGACCGTCCAAAGAATGACCGGCACCTTTGGAGGCGATTCATCTCTGTTGGATCGCACCGAGGGTGCCGGTCTCTCTGTCCTGGTTCTGACCGGGGTACCGGGGACGATGTCTTCCTGTTACGGTGGCCGCACAACCCGATCTGCGGGGCCGATGAGCAGTTACGCCACCGGCCCGGCAGACGGCACATAGCGAAGGAAGGAGAAATGATGACAGCAGTATCAGCTGCGACCGCAACCACAGATCTCTATCCGACTCGCTCCGGTGAGACCACAGAGGTTCTCCCGCGCACGGGTCCGATCGTCTTCGGCTCTCCCGAAGACGGCCCCCTCGAGGCGGCTGATCTCAAGCACTTCGAGGACACGGGCTATCTGACGATCGATCAGCTCATCACAAGCGAAGAGCTCACACTCTTCACCGACGAGCTTCAAAGGCTTTCGCGTGACCCGGAGGTGAAGGCCGATGAGCGTACCGTCGTCGAAGCCGAGTCCGACGAGGTCCGGTCGATATTCGACATCCATCGCACCAATGAGATCTTCAGAAAGATCGCGAACGATCCGCGCCTCGTCGACCGTGCACGTCAGATCCTCGGAACCGATGTCTATATTCATCAGAGCCGGATCAACTACAAACCGGGATTCGTGGGCAAAGAGTTCTCCTGGCATTCGGACTTCGAGACCTGGCATGCTGAAGACGGAATGCCCACTCCGCGCGCGGTGAGTCTTTCGCTGTCGCTGACGGACAACTACTCATTCAACGGCCCGCTGATGATCATGCCCGGCTCGCACAAGCGCTACATCAGCTGTGTGGGAGGCACTCCCGAGGACAACTATCGGAAGTCCCTCATCATGCAGGGTGCAGGCACCCCGGATCGTCAGACTCTCAGCGACTTCGCCGACGAATACGGCATCGACGTGCTCGAAGGAGCGGCCGGCGGAGCGATCATGTTCGACTCCAACTGCATGCATGCGTCGAACGGCAACGTCACTCCGTTCTCGCGCTCGAATATCTTCATCGTGTACAACTCGGTGGAGAACACCTGTGTGGAACCGTTCGCAGCGCCGAAACCGCGTCCGGAGTTCGTCGGCAGCACGGACTTCACTCCTGCCGGCCGCTGACGACTCACGCAGACGACTCACGCGCACACCGGATTTCCCGATGAGGTGAGCGCACCAGCACAGTGGGGCCCGGCACCGTCGAGATGGTGCCGGGCCCCACAGTCGTGTGCACGGTGTGCACCGACAACGTCGCTCGCTGTCGGAGAGCACCCTGTCACTGTCCGTCTTCGCGAACCTTCTTCCCGCGGTCCTGCCAGAACTTCGCGGTGGTCACCTCGTCGGTGCCGTCCCAGGCGTCGACATCGGTGTTGATGCGCTTGAACGTGGGCAGATCGCCGCGGTGGAAGACGGGTTCGAAGCCGGCTCGACGCTGCTGCTGATAGTTCTTCAGCAGCGAGAACACCAGCGGCGAGAGCATCAGCAGAGCGAAGAGGTTGATGAGCGCCATGATCGCCATGAAGATGTCCGCGGCAGTCCAGACCAGGTCGAGCGCCGCGATCGCACCGATGAACACCGAGACCATGACGATGACCTGATACACCCGCAACGCGGCGCGGTTCGTCGTCAGATGCTCGATGTTCGCTTCGCCGTAGTAGTAGTTGCCGAGGATCGACGAGAACGCGAAGAGGAAGATCGCGAAAGTGAGGAAGTGGATCGCCCACTGCCCGAGCTGACCGCTCAGAGCCGTCTGTGTGAGCTGGATGCCCTCGGCAGAGCTGCCGTACTCCGGGTTCGACAGCAGGATGATGAACGCGGTGATCGAGCAGACGAGGATCGTATCGAAGTACACGCCCAGCGCCTGCACGAAGCCCTGCTTGGCCGGGTGCGACGCCGATGCGGTGGCTGCCGCGTTCGGGACCGAACCGATACCGGCCTCGTTGGAGAACAGACCGCGCTGCACACCGATGAGCATGATCGAACCCAACGTGCCGCCGGCGAGCGAATGCATGCTGAACGCGTCAGCGAAGATCGTCGCGATCATCGACGGAACGGCACCGATGTTCATCGCCACGACGATGATGCCGACGATGAGGTAGAGACCGGCCATGATCGGCACCAGATAAGCCGAGATGTTCGAGATGCGCTTGGCACCGCCGGCGAAGATCGCGAATGCGGCGACGGCGATGATGGCACCGGCGACCGCGGCGAAGACGCCGTCCGAATTCTCGACTCCGAAGGATGCGCCGACGGCGTCGACGATGGAGTTCGACTGCACGGAGTTGAACACGACGCCGTAGGTGATGGCGACGATGACGGCGAAGAGCAATCCGAGCCACTTCATGTTCAGCCCGTGCTTGATGTAATAGGCGGGGCCGCCGCGGAAGTTCGGGCCGTCCTTGAGTTTGTACAGCTGGCCGAGGGCGGACTCGGCGAAGGCCGTGGCCCCGCCGACGATGGCCGTCAGCCACATCCAGAACATCGCCCCCGGACCGCCGAGCGAGATCGCCAATGCGACACCGGCGATGTTCGCCGTCCCCACTCGCGAGGCCGCGGAGATCGAGAAGGCGCGGAACGGCGAGATGTTCCGGTTGCCCTCGGAATCCCGTCCGCCCGGCTCCGTCAAGGTGCGGAGCATCTCGGGCAGCAGGCGGATCTGCACCACTCCCGTGCGGATCGTGAAATACAGACCAGTGGGGATGAGAACAGCTACAAGTATGTATGACGATACGGTGCTGACACTGTCGAATGCACTCTGGAGCATCTCCATTGAACTGCGCCTCCTTCGGCAATCGTGCTGGAGAGGATCGGAGGTGCGGAAAGCGAAAACTCCGTCCGGGGTTATCCCCAGTCTGCCACCCCACCCCCTGCCGGTGTGGCATCGGCCCCTGCTGTGAGTGATGCCGGTGGTTCGCAGCCGAGTCAGCATCGGCTCAGGCGACGGCCAGTGCCGACACCGGCAGGATTCATGTCCCGTCCACTCGCGCATCACCCGGGCCTTGCTCGGGCCGCCTAGTCTGGGCGGCCTAGTACTCATCGTTCGGTCGCCTAAGCAGCAGTTGGATCCGGTGCCCGAACGCCACCCGCAGTCTCCGTGGAGGAGTTCTGAAATGCCCATCACCCTCGCCACCCCCACGTCCGATCCCTCGCCCAGAGATCTCAGCACCGGCATCGCCGACACCGTGATCGATCCTGCCCGCGTTCGGGTTCCGCCCCTGGTCATCGCACACCGAGGTGCGTCCGCCGAGTGGCCGGAGAACACGATCCCCGCGTTCATCGCCGGCATCGACCAGGGCGCAGACATGATCGAAGCCGACGTCCACATGAGTGCCGACGGCGAGCTCGTGATCATGCACGACACCACCGTCGATCGCACGACCGACGCCCGCACCCTGTACCCGAATCGCGAAGACCGCAGAATCGCCGGCATGAATGCCGCCCAGATCGCCACGCTCGATGCCGGAAGCTGGAAGGGTGAGGAGTTCGCAGGTGTCCGCGTGCCCCGCCTCGCCGAGGTGCTCACCCTCGCCCACGACACCCGCACCGGCCTGCTGCTCGAGGTCAAGCATCCCGAGGTCTATCCCGGAATCGCCGAGGCGGTCCTGTCCGCCCTGCGCGCCGTGCCGAATTACCTCGAGCGGGCTTTGGCCGCCGGCATGCTCGTCGTCCAGTCCGCGAACTGGGCATTCGTCGCCGAATTCCACGCGCTCGCTCCGGAGATCCCGGTCGGTGTGCTCGGCCGACCCTGCCCGGACGAGCTCCAGGACTTCGCCGACTGGGTCGACCAGATCAACCCGGAATTCTGTGCCGCCGACGCGGACTTCCTCACCGCCATCCACCAGCTCGGAATGACGAGTCTGGTGTGGACCGTCGACGACATCGGCGAGATGGAACGGGCCATCGACGTCGGCGCCGATGGCATCATCACCAACGCCCCCGATCGCCTCGTCGAGGTCGTCGAAGCACTCTGATCGAGGAAGAGCCGGTCGACGGGGTCACTCGTGCGGGGCGCGTGATGCGTCGCTGAGCGCTGACCTCCAGGTTGCGGGATCGGTCACCGGGAAGCTCCTGCCGGTGACCTCCTCGGCGAGGATCCGGACGAAATGATTCTTCGTCCCGGCCTGCAGCGGGGAGACGTCGAGGGAGACGGTGTCGCGCAGCTCGTCAGGAGCGTTGATCTCCTTCGCGTCACCCTTGACGACGACGCTGAAGGCAGTCTCATCCTCGACACCGTCGATCTCGAAGGCGGCGCGGGGATGGCCGCGGACGGCGTCGATCTTCGTGCCATCGCCGGTGCGGATGACGAGTGCGGAATGTTCGACGGTGAAATTCACCGGGAAGATCTCCGGGGCACCATCGACGATGACGGCCAGGCGACCGACGGAGGCGGATCGCAGGAGGTCCCAGCAGTCCGCGGCGTCGAGCGTCCAGGGTGATTCGGCGTTCATTGTCGTTCTCCTGTCTCCCAGCGGCGGGCACCGGGATCGGTTCCCTCTCCACTGAGTTCTACATAGTGTAGAAGAATGCCGGATGCGGGGGAAGAGCTGATCGAGGGCCGGAAGATACGGTCTCAGAAGTCGGCCTCGCGTGTAATCGTCCGAAGTGAGACGCTGGGGGCATGCCGAACGAACTCGCCGACTCGACCAGCCCCTACCTGCGCGCGCACGCCGACAACCCCGTGGACTGGCGGATGTGGACGAAGGAGACCCTCGCCGAGGCGGCCCGCCGTGACGTCCCCCTCCTCATCTCGATCGGCTACTCCACCTGCCACTGGTGCCATGTCATGGCGCACGAATCCTTCGAGGACGAAGCGGTCGCGGCGATGATGAACGACCGGTTCGTGCCCGTGAAGATCGACCGGGAAGAACTTCCGGACATCGACGCCTATTACATGAACGCGCTGCAGGCGATGACCGGCCAAGGCGGATGGCCGATGACGATCTTCGCAACACCTGCCGGCAGTCCCTTCTACGCCGGCACCTACTTCCCGCCCGCGCCGCGGGGCAATCTGCCCGCGTTCACACAGGTGCTCTCGGCCGTATCGGCGACGTGGACGGACCGCCGCGACGAGGTCAACCAGATGACGGTCCGGATGGACCGCGGATTGGCCGAGATGGCCGATGCCGTGACCAGCGCCCTGCCCGCCGAGGCGGCCGCGGAGTCCCTGACTCCCGATGAGCTCGATTCCGCCGCCGCAGCGCTGCTCGATTCGTACGATCCGGCCTGGGGTGGATTCGGCGGTGCCCCGAAGTTCCCACCGATGATGAACGTCCTTCAGCTTCTGGCCGCGTTCGTGCGCTTGGGCGGGACCGCCTCGGCGGGTGAGGGGGCGGACGACGGTGCTTCGGCGCGCCCGGGAACCGATGGAGCGGCCTCGGCGAATGCGGCATCGCACGACGCACACCCTCTGGATCGGGTCCGGGCCGAGGGGCGGCTCGGCTGGCTCGGCGCGGACGGGCACCTGACCGGCGAGCTCGTCCTCGACTGCCTCATCGCCGTGCGCTCGACCTTGGCCCGGATCGCTTCCGGCGGCATGCGCGACCAGGTGCGCGGCGGGATCGCCCGCTACAGCGTCGACCGACAGTGGTTCGTGCCGCACTTCGAGAAGATGCTCTACGACAACGCCCTCTACCTGCGTGCTGTCGTCGCCTGGGCGAAGGTCGAACGTGCCCTGGACCCGAGGTCGAAATGGCTCGCCCTGGCCGAACGGGAAATCGCCGATACTGCGAACTTCCTGATCAGCGATCTGTCGACCGATGACGGGTTCATCGCCGCCCTCGACGCGGATTCGCTCAACTCGGCGGGAGTCTCCGAAGAGGGCGCAACGTATGTCTTCACCCCCGAGGAATTCGCTGAAGCCGGGCAGGCCGGTCTGCTCGGGCTCGTCGATTCGCCGGCCGGGGGCGAGCTGTCCGGCCAGGTGGTCGCGGCTGTGCGCATCATCGATTGGCTCGGCATGGAGGACGTGCCCTTCGACGCGGACCACCCCGCGCCGTGGGATATCGAGGCGACGAGACGTCAGCGCGAGGTGCTCGAGCAGCTGCGCGCTCGCCGGTCCCAGCCGGCCCGTGATGAGAAGATCATCACCGAATGGAATTCCCTGGCCGTCACCGCCCTCGCCGAGGCGGCCCTGTACTCCGGTGCGGGAGCTGAGTCTGTCGACGGTGCCGAGTCGACGCGATGGGCAGAAACAGCCGTGCGGTTCTGGACGGCGATGGACGAACGAATCAAGCGGGCAGGAGCGAGCACCGGATCGATGGAGCAGGTCGGCTCGATGGAGCAGGTCGGCTCGGCCTCGCTCGATGTGCGGCGCAGCTTCACCGGCAGAGTCGCCGGCCCCGGGCGGGGCGGGCTTGCAGACTGGGCGCAGACGATCACCGCTGGAATCACGGTCCGACAGCTGTCGGGCGGGGCCTCCTCGGTGAGGGTGGGGGACCTGGTCGACCTCGCGGCGACGATGCTCGCCCTCTTCACCTCCGAACGCGGGGACGGGGTCCTCGAGGCGGTCGATTCGCTCGGCGACGGGATCATCGACGTGAAGTCGGCGGACCCCGTCGACAACACCGTGCCGTCGGGACGATCGGCGGCTGCCGAGGCGCTGCTGTTGCTCGCCGAAATCGGTGTCGAGGGTGCGACGTCTGGTGGGCCGGAATTCGGTGGATGGGAGCCATCCGGTGAGGGCGCGTCCCCGGTTGAAGGAGCCGTGCTGGATACGGGACGGCTGTTGGAGGTGAGGGATCGGCTGCTCGGGGTCTATCGGGCACTGGCCGGTGAGGCGCCGCGCGGGTGCGGCCATGCGCTGTGGCAGGCCGAGCGGGCACTGTCGCCCGTGCGGGTCGCCACCGTCGACGAGACCCTGCGGACCATCGCGGCCACGCATCCAACGGTCACTCTGCTCACCGCCTCGACCGGAGTGCCCGGACCGGACGGTCGGGAGGTCGACGTCCCCGCGGGGACGGCGATCGTGTGCCGGGGGACCTCGTGCTCACTGCCAGTCGGCACGGCCGCCGAGCTTGTTGGGCTGCTGAACGGATAGGGGCGAGGTTCAGTTCAACGATTGAGAATCGGGTCAAGTTTCGAGGCCCTTCTCAGCGTTCGAGGTTCGGCTCAGCGTTCGAGGCTCAGGCCCCGGTAGCGGTTGAGCGCGGCGGCGATCTCCTGCCCTCGCGGCCGGGTCAGGTGGCCCGGATGGTCGCGGTGGCCCGTGATTCCGTCGAGGCCTTCGGCGTCGAGCATGTCCTCGACCTCGGCCAGCGCCTGGGTCAGGGAGGTGCGTCCGTCGAAGATCTCGGTCAGGTATTCGAGGGCTTCGGCGACTCCGGCCGCCTGTTGAGCGTCGACGAGCTGAGCGATGGCGATGAGGTCGATGAAGTCGCGGCCGAATTGGATCCGGTCGGATCCCTTTGCCCGGGCCGACTTCGTCTTCGAGGCAGGACGCAGTGCCTTAGGCGTCGGCACTCGCGCTGCGGCGGCGAAAGCGGGGGCGGCGGGGGAATCTGAACCGGTGTCCGGGGCGCTGGCGGTTGGAGCCGTTTCGAGGTCGGCTGCGGTGACGCCGACGAGGTCATGCGCCTGGTCCGTGACTTCCTTCGGCACGTAGGCGTCGAGCGCGATGACGTGGTCGGCGACTTCGAAGAACGCACTCGATCCACCGGCGACGAGCACCGTGGACACGCCCTGTTTGGTCAGCAGCGGGCGCACGCGGTCGACGAACGGGGTGATCGGTTCCCGCTCGGCGGGAATGAGCGCACGCATGCGTTCGTCGCGGATCATGAAGTTCGTCGCCGAAGTGTCCTCGTCGATGAGCAGGGTGCTCGAGCCCGCCTCGATCGCTTCGACGAGATTCGCCGCCTGCGAGGTCGACCCGCTGGCGTTCGTCGTGGAGAAGAATCTCGTGTCAGAGCCCGAGGGTAGGTTGTTGATGAACGCCGAGATGTCGTCGCCGGTGACGGCGCGACCGTCCTCGGCCCGAATGGAGGTGGCAGTCGGGTCGCTGATGACCCATTCGCGCCCGTCGCCGGCGATATGCGGGTAGACGCCGCGTTCGAGCGCGCGCAGAATCGTCGACTTGCCGTGATAGCCGCCGCCGACGATGACGGTGACTCCGCGTGGAATGCCCATTCCGGTGACGGTGCGGCCGCTGGAGAGATCGACCGTGTGTTCGAGTTCGGGAGGGGAGGTGAAGACAACCGCATCGGAGGATGTCATCGGCAGGTCCGAATCCCCGGATTTTCGCGGGAGAATCGCACCATTTCCGACGAACCCGATGAGGCCGGCCTCGCCGAGGTGGCTGCGCAGTTCCAGCTGATCCCGGTGCAGTTGGACGTGGTCGGCGAGCCCCTTGGCTGATGGGGCGTGGGTGTCGCCTCCTCTGCCTGCTGGGGCGTCCGACCAGCGGTCGAAGAGGAAGAGCCGTTCGGCGAATTCCGGCAGATCACGGGTGAGGATGTCGGCGGCCTGGTGGCCGAGGATGCGGCGGCCGCGCGCTGGCAGATTGACGAGCAGTCGTGCCTCGAACCCGGCGTCGTCGATGAGGATGTTCGTCCGTTCGAGGACCTCTTGTCCGGGGCGGCCGAGGATCAGTGCGCGCTGATTGATGTTCGCGAGCACCTCATTGCCAGCACGGAGCAGGTAGTCGGCCGCAGCGATGCGGTCGACGCGCTCGGTGGTGAGCTCAAGCGGAACCTTCGCATCGGCACGGTCGACGCGGACCCGAACTTTCGACGGGGACGCGAACGGGTCAGCTTGGACCCGGTCGATGACCACGGTGACCGGTCCGAAGGTGTAGCGGCCGCGGATCTGCTTGAGATTGCCGTAGCTGCGACCGTCGAGGTTATGCAGAGTGGAGGCGAGATTCGATTGACGTGAACTCATCTCACTCATGCTACTGGGCGGAGATGAACGTCTACTCAGCGGATGACGGTTCGAGGCCGTAGAACCTCGCCGCGTTCGACCAGAACACGGCATCCGCCTCGGCGGGGGTGAGCACCTGACGAAGGAGCGTGAAATCAGCATCGGCGAAGGGGCGACGTGCGCGCGTCGACGGCAGATCCGTCCCCACCATCAGAGCGGTCGGGTCGGTGTCGACGATGCGACGGACCGCCTCGGCGTGATCGAGTTCCACACGACCGAAACCGGTGGCCTTGACCTTCACCCCGGCCTCGACGAGGCGCAGCAGGGTGGACAGTCCGTCCTCGTGCATGCCCAGGTGATCGATGCTCACCGCCGGCAGTGAGGCGATGCGTGCGGCGAGGTCCTCTGGCGCAGGAACTCGATGAGGTACCCCTGGTCGAAACCCTGGAACGAACCGGACACGACGGCGCCTCCGACGATCTCGACTCCCACATCGGACAGGCGCTGCAGCCGCGCGCGATAATCAGTGACCGTGAACGGATCGGGCAGATACCCGTTGTTCTCGATCAGCGGATGGCTCGGATCGATGATGTGCAGGTGCGCGTCGAAGGCACGCTGGAGTTCGCTCATACCGTCAACCTACATCGCCTCCGCAATGCTCGTTCACTGCGTAGCGCGTCAGTCGATCCGTGCGCCGTTCGATAGACGCGCCACGCCTTGAACGACGTCAGGGAAGGAAGGACGCTGCGAATGGCGCGGCAACTGGGTCGCGCTGTCAGCTGCCCTGGAGGAACGCCTTCGCGGCTGCGCCGAGGGCGACGACATCGGAGACCGCGACCATTTCGCGCGCCGAGTGCATCGAGTACAGGGCCGGGCCCACATCGACGGTCGTCATGCCCAGTCGGGTTGCGGTCAGCGGTCCGATAGTCGACCCGCAGGGCATCGCATTGTTCGACACGAAATCCTGGTACTCGACCCCGGCGGCCGCGCACGCTTGTGACCACACGGCGGTGCCCACCGCATCTGTGGCGTAGCGCTGCTGAGCGTTGAGCTTGAGCAGGGGACCGCCTCCCAGGCGGGGGCGGACATGCGGGTCGTGCCGTTCCGGATAGTTCGGATGGGCAGCATGCCCGGCATCGGAGGAGACACACACCGAGGTAGCCATCGACGCGAGATAATCGCTGCGCGTCGACTGCGGCAGCAAGGAGGCGACGATGCGTTCGGTGACGTCGGCGAGGAACGGGCCGCACGCGCCCGAGCGCGAATTCGATCCGATCTCCTCGTGGTCGAAGGCCGCGAACAGAGGGATGCCGTCGATCCCGTCGGCATCGAGCTGGGTGAGCGCGGTGACGCCGGCGTGGACGGACAGGAGGTTGTCCAGCCTCGGCGAGGCGAAGAACTCGTCCGCAGCACCGAAGACGGCCGGTTCCTGAGTGGGGATGGTGTAGACATCGTGGCCGACGACGGTCTCGGCATCGACTCCGGCGGACTCTGCGAGCAGTTCGATGATGTCCGCCTCGGCGAGGTCGGCCAGGCCGATGACGGGAGCGGTGTGACGCTGCTTGTCCAGGGCAAGACCCTCATTGACCTGCCGGTCGAGGTGGATCGCGAGCTGCGGGATGCGGGCGATCGGCCCGGTGCGGGCGAGCACGATGCTGCCGTCGGTGAGGCTGAGTCGACCCGCGAAGGCGAGCTCACGATCGAGCCACGAATTCAGCAGCGGCCCGCCGTAGATCTCCACCCCGACCTGCCGGGTGCCTTCGGCGGTGAACTCGCCGCCGGGTTTGAGTTTGAACGCCGGGGAATCGGTGTGGGAACCGAACACACGGAACCGGTCAGCCGCCTCGGTGACGGTGGGATTCATCCACGCGATGAGCGCGCCGTCGCGGATGACGTAATGCCCGGTTCCGGGCGTCAGCGACCACGGAACGGACTCGTCGAGGCGGGAGAAGCCGGCCTTTTCCAGGCGTTTCGCTGCCGTGTCCACCGCGTGGTAGGAGCTGGGAGATGCGCTGACGAAGTCGCCGAGGTCGGCCGCTGTCGTCGCGGCCACATCCGGTCTCGGGAGGGATTCATTCATTTCCCCAGCCTATCGTTTGCGGTAGTTTGGAGGTGAAGAAGATCAGGTCTCAGACGCCGGGTTGCCACCGGGTCCGAGAATCAGGCGGGGGCAGCGACCCTGCGACCGCACCAGCGACGGCAAGGAGTGTTCGACGTGAACCAGTTCGTGACGGAGTGGAACACCTGGCGCGACTCACGGAACTCAGCCCTTGCGAAACCGTTCGGCTGGCTCAGCGTTGTCGGACTGCACTGGCTCGACGCCGAATCGACCTGGACCGATGCCCCGGGCACCTTCACCGTCGACGACGGATGGGTGAGCGTGTCCCTGAAGACCGGAATCAAGGCCGGCCCCGCAGCCGAGACATTCGACCTGCTCAGCACGGTCGACAACGGCGGGACTGCCGGGGATGCTGGCAGCTCCGCTGTGAACGGCGGTGGACCGACGCGTGCGACCAGCGCGGCCGTACCCAGCGACACCTCGACCCTGCCTCGGGTGATGGACCAGGCCGGTGCAGGCGCGGCTGCAGCATACTCTGCGGGTGGCAACCCTTCTGCCGGAACTGACGCCGGATCCGATGCGGGGTCCGACGGCAGACCCGACAGGCACGCAGCCGTGCCCGCCCGACCTCAGGTCCGCGTCGAAGAGAACGGGTTCAGCGCGAAAA
>NZ_JBQDYQ010000028.1:18583-42569 GCF_052105255.1 Brevibacterium sp. | reverse complement strand
GCGCCGCCCTGCACCTGGGCAACATCGCCGAGATGAAGACCGGTGAGGGCAAGACGCTCGTCGCCACGGCTCCGGCTTACCTCAACGCTCTCACCGGCGATCCGGTCCACATCATCACGGTCAACGACTATCTGGCCACCTACCAGTCCGAGCTGATGGGCCGCGTGTTCCGCTTCCTCGGCATGGAGACCGGCTGCATCCAGGCGAACATGCCGTCGGATCTGCGCCGCAAACAGTACGCCGCGGACATCACCTACGGCACGAACAACGAATTCGGATTCGACTACCTGCGCGACAACATGGCGTGGTCGGCCGACGAACTGGTCCAGCGCGGACATGCCTTCGCCATCGTCGATGAGGTCGATTCGATCCTCATCGACGAGGCCCGAACCCCGCTCATCATCTCCGGTCCCGCCGAAGGCGATGCGAACCGCTGGTACGGCGAATTCGCCAAGGTCGTCAAGCGCCTGAAGGCCGACCGCGACTACGAAGTCGATGAGAAGAAGCGCACCGTCGGCGTCCTCGAACCCGGTATCGAACGTGTCGAGGACTATCTGGGCATCGGGAACCTCTACGACGCGGAGAACACCCCGCTCATCAGCTTTCTCAACAACTCCATCCGCGCCAAGGAGCTGTTCAAGAAGGACAAAGACTATGTCGTCCTCGACGGCGAAGTCCTCATCGTCGACGAACACACCGGTCGTGTGCTCAAGGGCCGCCGCTACAACGAGGGCCTGCACCAGGCCATCGAGGCGAAGGAGGGGGTGAAGGTCCAGGCCGAGAACCAGACCCTGGCGACGATCACCCTGCAGAACTTCTTCCGCCTCTACGAGAAGCTCTCTGGAATGACCGGTACGGCCGAGACCGAGGCCGCGGAATTCATGTCCACCTACAAGCTCGGCGTCGTCCCGATTCCGACGAACAAACCGATGCAGCGCGTCGACCAGTCCGACTTCGTCTACAAGAACGAGGTCGCGAAGTTTGCCGCCGTCGTCGACGACATCGTCGAACGCCACGAGACCGGTCAGCCCGTCCTCGTCGGCACGACGAGCGTCGAGAAGAGCGAATACCTGTCGAAGCATCTGGCCAAGCGGGGCGTCAAGCATGAGGTCCTCAACGCGAAGAACCATGCCCGTGAGGCCTCGATCGTGGCGATGGCCGGACGCAAGAGCGCGGTCACGGTGGCCACGAACATGGCCGGCCGCGGCACCGACATCATGCTCGGAGGGAACGCCGAGTTCCTCGCGGTCGCAGAGATGGAACGCCGCGGTCTGGACCCGGCCGAGAACGAGGAGCAGTACGAGTCCGAATGGCCGGAGGTGCTCAAGGCCGCCGAGGACAAGGTGAAGGAAGAGGCCGAAGAGGTCGTCGAGCTCGGCGGACTCTACGTGCTCGGCACCGAACGCCACGAATCCCGCCGTATCGACAACCAGCTGCGCGGACGTTCCGGCCGTCAGGGAGACCCCGGTGAATCCCGGTTCTACCTGTCGCTGACCGATGATCTCATGCGCCTGTTCGGTTCGGGAGCAGCCGAACGGATCATGGCGACGGCGAACGTGCCCGACGATGTGCCGCTGGAATCGAAGATGGTCTCGCGTGCCATCCTCTCGGCTCAGTCGCAGATCGAGCAGCGCAACGCCGAACAGCGCAAGAACGTGCTCAAATACGACGATGTGCTCAACCGTCAGCGCACCGTGATCTACGATGAGCGCCGTCGGGTTCTCGACGGGGCCGACCTCGAGAAGCAGGTCGCGAACTTCCGCGAAGAGGTCATCGACGCCTACGTCGCTCAGGCGACGACGGGACCGGTCGAAGACTGGCAGATCGACGAGCTCTTCGACGCCCTCGGAAAGATCTACTCACCGTCGATCTCATCCGATGACCTCGCCGAGGAACTCGGCGGACTCGGCAACCTCACGAAGAACCGTCTCAACCAGGAGATCCAGTCCGACATCGCCCTGTTCTATTCGCAGCGCGAAGAGGAACTCGGCGAGGATGCCACCCGCGAACTCGAACGCCGCGTGGTGCTCTCTGTCATCGACAAGCGGTGGCGGGAACATCTCTACGAGATGGACTACCTCAAGAACGGAATCGGACTGCGGGCGATGGCACAGCGCGACCCCCTGGTGGAATACCAGCGCGAGGGCTTCGAGATGTTCACCACCATGCAGGACGGGATCAAGGAGGACGTCGTTCGCCTCACCAACACGCTGCAGGTTCAGGTGACGTCATCGGCCGGGTTCGACGATGCCGAGGTCGAGGTCGACGCCGAGGAGCTGCGTCACACGACTCCGAAGATGCAGCTGTCGGCCCCGTCCGAGACCGGTTCGGCCGCGATCTCCGAAACCGAGGACGACGACGAACCGGCTCCGGCGAACCGCGCCGAACGCCGCGCGAAGAAGAAGGCCAAGAGCTGAGACCGAGCCCTCAGCGGCTCACATCGTCTCCAGTGCGGTCAGCGTCCACCGGGTGGTGAGCAGTTCCAAGCGGACTGCCACCGCCCGGATGCGATTTGCGGCGGCGACGATGACCGTGACCTCGGCGATCTCGTCGCTGACCTGGCAGACGTGCGCTGTCCCCGGCCTCACCGTACGAGCGCCCGGCACGGTCGCCCGGTGCGGCGCCACTTCGGCGCGCAGCTGACAACGGTGATCGATCTTCGCCAGCAGCTCCGGTTCGACCCAGCGGGCGATCGTCTCGCTGCGTCTGACCCCGGAGAGTACCTCGAGGCAGGCAACCGCCAACGAGGTGGCCGTGGCCGCGATCCTCGCCCGGTCGTCTGCATTGTCCGGTCCACGGGTCTGCCGGCTGACCCGGCGAGGAGGCTGCGCCGTGGAGCGCGGTGCGACCTGTCGCCGAGGCGGTGCCGGAGCCTGAGGTCGGGTGAGGGTGAGCGGGGCGGTCATGTCCGGATCTCCAATCTCTGACCTGCGATGATGAGGCTCGGATCGGGTCCGATGGTGGCCTCGTTGGCGGTATAGATGTCAGCGACGAGTTGGGGGACCTCTGCTGGCGTGTCGGTCAGTTCCGCAGCGATCGACCACAGGCTCTCGCCTCGGGTCACAGTATGTGCGGCGGCTGCCGAATCCGCAGGAACAGAGGAATCGTCGTTCTCACCCGGTTCGTTGGGATTCCCGCTGTGGTCGGGTGCGTCTGCCTGATGTGATTCATCGTCGGCTTCGTCGGCTTCGTCGGCTTCGTCGGCTTCGTCGGACGTATCAGACGGTCGCTCGTCCGGCGGTTCGGCGGGCCAGCCGGGGTCGGGTGGAAGTAGGCGATCGGCTGCCTCGGATTTTTCTGGCGGCTCCTCGACGTCGGACCCCTCCACAGTGTCAGCGGGGGTCGGCGACCGTGCATCATCGTCGACCGTCGGCCATCCGGGATCGGCCGGAGCGGAGGCCGCGTCCTGCGACGATGTGGGTCCGGGCGCGGAGTCTCTGACCGGTGCCGCGTGAACCGAGTGGACGGCCAAACCTGCGGAGACGACGGCAAGAATACTCGAGGCGAGTATCCGGGGCATCGCCGTGACGACCGCTCCTGCCAGTGCGGCCCGGATGCGGCCCGATGGGAGAACCCGCAGCAGCAGTGCCAGCAGCGAAACGATGCCGATCCGCGAGAACAGGAGCACTCCAGAACCGACGATGACGATGACGATGATGTCGCCGGTCGTACGCGGCGGTGGCAATTGTGTCCAGGCAGTGAAGAAGGAACCGAGCAGAATCAGCCACGAACCCGCACATGCAATCAAGAGATACATCTAGACATCCTCCATTGGATACTGAATCTAATGGTGCCGTTAGATGTAATTTGATGTCAATGGATCGTCTATAACTACATGACTGTAGTTCGGTGCATCGTCGAATCAAGTCTTGAAAGTGGACTACAGCTGGGGCAAGCTTGGCGACTATGGACGATCGCATCGATGCACTCCTGGCGGATATCGAAGCCGCCGACTCGGCGGCGCAGACGCATGCCAGAAGGGGCGAATTCGGTGATGAGGTCGCCGGGCAGGCTGCCGAGAGGACTCTGCTCGAGCGGCTGCGCGGATCATTGAGATCGACGGTGCAGGTGACGATGTCCGATCGTGACATCACCGGGACAGTGTGCTTCC
This sequence comes from Brevibacterium sp., assembly GCF_052105255.1. Lineage (NCBI taxonomy): Bacteria > Bacillati > Actinomycetota > Actinomycetes > Micrococcales > Brevibacteriaceae > Brevibacterium > Brevibacterium sp. The sequence goes on along the minus strand of NZ_JBQDYQ010000028.1, from coordinate 38,458 downwards.
TCGGACGGGACATCGTCGTCCTCGCCGGGGTCGAGGTCTCCGCGATTGCGCTCAGGGCTGTTCTCGGACTCAGGCTGCCCACGAGAGTGCATCGGTTCGAAGCCGGTGGGTTGGAGCGATTGGGGATGGGATCGGCGCTGCGGCGCTGGTCAGCGGCCCATGAAGAGGTATCGATCGACGTCGCCGGGCGCTCGGGCGGTATTCGCGGACGATGTTCCCTCGTCGCAGCCGACTATGTCGAAATCTCCGGCCGGATCATTCCCTTCGCGGCGATCAGCGCCATCCACGCCCGGACGAACCCCTTCGGATGATCGGGGCGCAATGCTGATCGGAGTCGAAGCGAGCAGGTCAGTCCTCGATGGAGCCGGTCTTGATCTGGTACTCCGTGCGCTCATACATGCGCTGGATATACGCTTCGATCTCGGACTTCTCGACCCGCCACTGTCCGCGCCCGCCGACCTTGATGGCGCGGAGATCGCCGGAACGGACCAGGGCCCGAGCCTGGGCGATCGAGACATTGAGCAGCTCGGCCACATCGGTCAGCGGCAGGAAGCGACTTTCGACGGCCATGAGGTGACTTCTCCCGTTCCAGATGTCCATCTGGCACCAGATGTCCATCTGCTTGTTGGTGCAATTTGCCAAAAACCTTGCTTTGGCATCATTTGATGCTCAATATTAGCACTGAGAAACAGTTTCTGTCAGTGGAAATTTCGCGAATCTGGAGATGCAATGGAGCTCTCGAAACGTATCCGACGCCCGCGCTGGACCGATGCTCGGCTGTTGGTCGGAGCGATGCTCGTCGTCCTGGCGGTCGTCGGCACCTACCTGCTCGTCGCCTCGGCGAATTCGACCACCCGGGTCTGGGCGAGCGCACACGCACTCGTGCCCGGTGAGACCCTGAGTCCGGCCGATCTCACCGTGGCAGAGGTCAACCTCGCCGATCTCGGCGAGAAGTACCTGTCTGCCGATGCCGAGCTGCCGGCGAACACGAGCGTGCGCAGCGTCGTCGCGGCAGGAGAGCTGCTGGCCGCCTCGGCGGTGGCGCCTCTGTCCGAACTCGACGGGCGAGTCGTGGCGATCGACATCGCCGGCTCCGTGCCGAGCGTCGTCGACTCGGGCAGCCTCGTCGACGTCTGGGCGCAACCGGAGCAGAACGGGCTCGATGACGACGGAACCCCGCCCGAGCAGATCGTCGATTCCGCTCCGGTCGCTCATATCAGTCGAGACGTCGGCAGCTTCGGGGCCGGTGAGGGCGCACGCATCGAAGTGTTCGTCGGCTCCGGCGATCTGCCCGGTGTCCTCGCCGCCCTCGACGGGCGCAGCGTGCTCTCCGTCGTCGGTGCCCCGTCCGTTCCCGCAGAAGACGGCGGGCAGTGATGACACAGATCCTGCTCGCCGTCGACTTCGAATACGACCTCATCCTCTTCGAGCTGCTCAGTGAGATCGACGATGTCACGATCGTCGCCCGCCCCGCCGACGAGGTGGAGCTGCTGGCCCACTGTCGCACTGGGGGCGCCGACGTCGTCATCATCGGCCGGTACTTTCCCGGACTCGATGCCGAGGTGGTCGCAGCGATCGCGGCGTCGGGGGTGAAGGTGCTCGGCTTCGGCGATGATGAGCACGCCCTCGAGGACCTCGGCATCACCGCCGTCGTCCCAACGGATGCGGATGCACCCACGGTGGCCGCCGCCATCGAGGACATCCGCGCCGCCACCGTGGTCCCGCCGCGGCCGGCGACGCCTCCGGACGCCGTCGGCGGAACAGGAGTGATCATCACGGTATGGGGGACCGGATCGTCGCCCGGACGCACCCTCACGGCCGTCAATCTTGCTGATCAGGCCTCCCGCCGGGGCATGCGCAGCGTCGTCGTCGATGCCGACACGGTTTCGGGCATGGTCGCGTCCACGCTCGGACTGACAGAGGAATCCTCTCACCTGGCCAGTCTCTGCCGGTCGCAGACGGACCCGTCGGGACGTCTGCACCAGCATTCGGTCCCGCATGCAGTGATCCGTGAAAACTTCCACGTCGTCACAGGGCTCACACGACCTGAGCGGTGGCCCGAGATCCGCGCCTCCGTCCTGGAGTCGGTGCTGCAGCACTTGGCCACAGCCTACGAGGTGGTCATCGTCGACATCAGCGATCGGATCGATCCCGACGATGACCTCGCCGATCCCTTCTATGACCGGCACTGCGCCACCCGCGCCGCCCTCGAGGTCGCCGATATCGTGCTCGTCCTCGCTGCAGGAGAGCCGATCGGTCTGCAGCGGCTGGTCAAACTCCTCGGCACGCCGCGGGCTGAGGCGGTGCGGACGAAGATGAGGCTGGTGATCACGAAGGTGCGGGCGGGGGCGGTCGGCCATCCTGCCGAGACGCGGATCAGGGAAGTCCTCGACCGCTTCGTCCGCATCACCCCTGACTTCCTGCTCTCGGACGACCGCTCCACCGCTGACGCCGCGATGCTCGCCGGCCATACCCTGCACGAGCAGAACCCCAGATCCGTCCTCGTCGGCGATTTGGCCGCGATGATGGACGAGCTCCTGCCGGGCCGGCGCCGTTCCCGCCGATCGCCGAGAGGCCGCGAACGTCGCGGCGCAGGTCGTCGCGGACGCACACAGAAAGCACGGGTGAGCCAGGGGAGCGGGCCGCGGGACTAGGATGAAGGGCATGGCCATTCGCTGCTATATTCCGACCACCCTGACCGCGCTGCGTTCGACGCTGACGGATGTCCGCGGCGTCGCCCCCGATGCGCGGGGGCGCAGCCTGCGCGGCGAGGAGTTCGAAGCCGCCGAATTCGATGCCATGTGCATTGCCGCCGCCCTGGCCGCGAATGCGGCATTCGATCCCGCTGATACCGACAAGGCTGACACCGAATCAATCGCCGAGGCGGCTCCCGCCCGCCGTGTGATCGTGGCCTATGATGCCCCCGAGTCGAGCCCGACCGAACCACTGACCGACGGCTTCGATCTCCTCACCGTCGCCGAGGTCGATATGGCCCGGGCGGCCAGCTTCCACCTCGACGAAGACTCCGTCTGGGACGAAGCGGTGCGACGGGGGCAGGAGAGCGGCGCGAGTGCAGCCGAGGACCACCTCGGTGCCGCCGATCTGCTGTGGTATGACGCCTCGGAACTCGAACAGCTGCTCGCCGACGCGAACTGAGTCGGTCGCACCCCGAACGAAATCGACGCCTCAGGCGGATCTGAAGGCTCAGACGGATTCGAAGCGGCGCAGCCGGTCGCTCAGTCGCTTCTGCAGGATCGGGACCACAGCCTGTTCGATCATCGCCCCGAACATCGGGATCGACGAGCTGACCTCTGCATGAGCGGCCAGCTTCGTGACCGACTCCGCCTCGCGCAGCTCGAGGACGGCATCGATCTCGACGGGAACGCCTGCAGCGCGTGCGGTCATGCGGATCTCGGCCTCATCGCCGAGGACATCCCCGGGAATCATGTACACCTCGACCAGCACGGTGTTCTCCGGAAGCCTGGAGGCCAGTGCCTCCGGCAGCTCGGCCTTGGGCATCGGGGTCCGCACGGTCATCTCGGTGTCGGGATCCATGTATTCGGCACCGGCCTCGGAGCCGAGCTTCTCCCACACGCCGGGATCGGCGAGCTTGGCCAGGAAAGTCGACAGATCAACCGAGTATTCATGATTGAGGGTCAGAGATCGCATAGCTCCAGTTTGCCAGCGAATGAACGGTACACCACCGTATGCGGCTCGGCGTGCCTTTCTCGATATTTGGGCATAGTGTGGGGAATGACGATTCGAGGTCGAATCGCATGACGAATGCTCGTTGATCATAGAGGTGAAACAGTGACTCAGGTCTCAATTTCGGACGTTGCAGAAGCGTGGAGGAAGCAGAGGGGACAGTCGGCTCCCGAGAACTTCCTCGAAGCGTACTATCCGCGGTTCGAAACAGGGGCCAACGACCCTGAGGCGTATGCGGCTGCGGCTGCCCGTCATTTTGCGCTTGGCACCGAATACGACGGTCGGTCGCCGGCGATCGCCATCTACAATCCGAGTGTCGACTCGCCGGAATTCCGCGACAACCACACGGTCGTCGCCATCGTGCTCGCCGATATGCCCCATCTCGTGTCCTCGATCGTCAGTGACCTCGCCGCCAACGGCAGAGCGATCCGCCGCGTTCATCACCCGATCATCACAGTCACCGGAACCGGCCCCGGCGAGAAGGTCCTCTCGGCGGCAGAGGCTCCCGCGCTCAGCGCGGACACGGCGAGCATTCCGACGGTCTCCGAGGCCGCTGCCGACAGCACGGACGGTGCCCCACAGCAGCAGTCCTGGATCCGCCTCGAGATCGACCGCATCTCAGACGATGACTTCGACGCACTCGAAAAGAGCCTGCGCGGAGTCCTCGACTATGTGGCCGCGGCAGCCCGTGACGCCCAGGCGATGGCCGCGAAGGCCAAGGACATCGCCGCCGAGCTGAGCGCCCACGCACCGCGCCCGGAACTGGCCTCCGAGGCCGAATCCGCCGCCGCCCTGCTCACCTGGCTCGATGGTCACTTCACCTTCCTCGGCTACCGCGAATACGACTACATCCACGACGCTGAGCACAGCAGCCTCGAACCGATCGAGGACACGTCGATGGGCATCTCGGCCCTGCGCCCGCTCGTGAAGTCACCGCTCAGCCGAGCCGTCGCCGACAAGGCCCTGGAACCGCATGTGCTGGTGCTCACGAAGGCGAACTCGCGCTCCCGGGTCATCCGGTCCTCCTTCATGGACTACATCGGCGTGAAGACCTTCGACGCCGATGGTGAGATCGTCGGCGAACGCCGCTTCGTCGGCGTGTTCAAACCCGAGTTCTACAACGACAGCGTCCTCAACATCCCGGTCATCGACCGGAAGGTCGCGAAGATCCTCTCGGCCAGCGGATTCCCCACCGGATCCCATTCGGCCAACGAGCTCCTCGGAGTCCTCGAGAACTACCCTCGCGAGGACCTGCTGCATGAGGACACCGAGGAGATCTATGACGTCGTCATGGAGATCGTCGACATGCAGGAGCGCCGGGAATCGCGTGTGTTCCTCCGCACCGACCCCTACCAGCGCTTCGTCTCGGTTATCCTCTATCTTCCGCGCGACCTCTACAACACCGATGCTCGTGTGCGCGTGCAGGAGGTGCTGCGCAAGTTCTACAACGCCGACAGCGTCGACTTCGACGTGCTGCTGAGCGAATCGGCGCTGGCCCGGATCCACTTCGTGGCCCGCGTCGCCCGTGACTGCGAACTGCCGCAGATCGGCGCCGACGAGGTCGAAGCCCGCATCGTCGGAGCCGTTCGCTCCTGGTCCGAAGACGTCCACGCGTTCCTCGTCCCGGCCGAGACCGGCGACTCCGGCGCCTCGCATGCCCGGGCCGACCTGTGGTCGAAGGCGTTCCCTCCCAGCTACGGCGAACATCACACCCCCGCCGAGGCGGTCGCCGACGTCGGTCGGTTCGAAGCCCTCGACGCCGGTCACGGTCCGGCGGTGCGCCTCTACCGTCCCGAACAGGGCACCGACGCCTCCGTCCGCCTCGTCCTCTACCGTCATGACCGGGTCAGCCTGTCGGAGGTCCTGCCCTTCCTCACGGCCTTCGGTGCCGACGTCGTCGACGAACGACCCCATGAACTCGACCTCGCCGACGGAACGCATCGGTACATCTACGACTTCGGGCTCAGCTTCGCCGAAGAGCTGGCCGACGACGACTACGACCGCATCGCAGAGGCCTTCATGGCCGGCTGGGACGGCAAGAAGGAGGCGGGAGTATTCGACCGCCTCGTCGTCGCCGGACTCTCGTGGCAACATGTGACGATCATCCGTGCACTGGGCAAATACCTGCGGCAGGCGGGCTTCACCTATTCCGACGCCTATGTCGGTGAGGTGTACAGCGACAACCCGCAGATCTCGAAGCTGCTCGTCGACTACTTCTCCGCCAAATTCGATCCGGACGTCGACGATGCCGGACGCGAAGCGGCGACGACCGAGATCGACGACGCGATCGAAGCCGCCCTCAGCGAGGTGGCCAGCCTCGACGCCGACCGTGTGCTGCGCTCCTCCCTGGAACTGCTGCGGGCGACCCTGCGCACGAACTACTACATCCACGAATCCGGTGCCCTGCCCACGGCCCTGGTGCTCAAGATCCGACCCGACGAGCTCAGCTTCGTGCCGAAGCCGAAGCCGGCTCTCGAGATGTGGGTGTACTCCCCGCAGGTCGAAGGCTCGCACCTGCGCTTCGGCACCGTCGCTCGCGGCGGACTGCGCTGGTCGGATCGTCGCGACGACTTCCGCACCGAGGTGCTCGGCCTCGTCAAGGCGCAGATGGTCAAGAACGCCCTCATCGTGCCCACCGGCGCCAAGGGCGGGTTCTTCCCCAAGCAGCTGCCGCCGATGAGCGATCGGGACGCGTGGATGGCCGCCGGTCAGGCCGCCTACGAGGTGTTCATCGAAAGCATGCTCGAGGTTGCGGACAACCTCACCTATGGCAGCGACGACTCCAGCGTCGTCGTCCATCCCGAGCGCGTCGTCCGCCACGACGGTGACGACTACTACCTCGTCGTCGCAGCGGACAAGGGCACGGCACGGTTCTCCGATGTGGCCAACGCGATCGCCGAACGCCGCGGATTCTGGCTCGGCGACGCCTTCGCCTCGGGAGGATCGGTCGGCTATGACCACAAGGCGATGGCCATCACCTCCCGGGGTGCGTGGATATCCGTCGAACGCCACTTCCGCGAACTCGGACTCAACACCGCCGCCGAGGACTTCACTGTCGTGGGCATCGGCGATATGAGCGGCGACGTCTTCGGCAACGGCATGCTGCGCAGCGAGCACATCCGCCTCGTCGCGGCCTTCGACCACCGGGACATCTTCCTCGACCCGAACCCCGACGCGGCACGCAGCTTCGTCGAGCGCCAGCGTCTCTTCGACCTGCCGCGCTCGAGTTGGCAGGACTACGACCGGGACCTCATCTCCTCCGGCGGCGGAGTCTTCTCCCGCTCGGCGAAGTCGATCGACCTCAGCAGTGAGGCCGCCTCGGTGCTCGGAGTCGAACCCGGAAAGCGCAGCCCCGCCGATCTCATGTCCGAGATCCTGGGGGCACCTGTCGATCTCGTCTACAACGGCGGAATCGGCACCTATATCAAGGCCTCGAGCGAGAGCCACGCCGATGTCGGCGACAAGTCCAACGACGCGATCCGCATCGACGGCGCCGATGTGCGGGCACGAGTGATCGGCGAGGGCGGCAACCTCGGTGTGACCCAGTTGGGGCGTGTCGAGGCTGCGCTGAGCGGCGTCGCGGTCAACACCGACGCCGTCGACAACTCGGCCGGCGTCGACAGCTCCGACCATGAGGTCAACATCAAGCTGCTCCTGCGCACGCTCGTGCACAAGGGGGCCTTCGCCGCCGAGGAGCGGGAACAGGTGCTGCACTCGTTCACCGACCAGGTCGCCGACCGGGTGCTGGCGAACAACTACTCGCAGAACGTCGTCCTCGGTGAGGCGCGGGCCCAGACCGAATCGATGTCGGGCACGTACGGTCGGATGCTGAACTATCTGGAGAAGAACGCCGACCTCGATCGTGCGGTCGAGTTCCTGCCGAATGCCGAGGAACTGGCCAAACGCGAGTTCAGCTACTACGTGTCGCCCGAACTCGCCGTGCTCCTTGCCTATGTGAAGATGCATGCCGTCGATGAGGTCCTTGCGAGCACCGTGCCGGACGAGACGTGGATGCGTCGGGAACTCGTGTCCTACTTCCCGGAGGCCCTGCAGGAGAAGTACGGTGAGCTCATCCCCGAACACCCGCTGCACCGTGAGATCGCGACGGCGAAGCTCGTCAACCGGCTCGTCGATCGCGGCGGACTGACCTACATCTACCGGATGCTGGAAGAGACACCGGCGTCGGTGCCGCAGATCGCACGCGTGTTCGTCGTGGTCTCCGAGATCTTCGGCCTCGACGACTTCTTCGACGCGGTGTGCGCACTCGACAACCAGGTGACGACCGAGGTGCAGGTGAAACTCCAGCACGACTATGTGCGACTCCTCGATCGGTCGTCGCGCTGGCTCGTGCAGCAGGCACCTGACAGCCTTGACGTCGATTCCGGCATCGAGACGTACGGCAAGGTCGTCGAAGCTCTGCGCTCCCGGGTCCCGGACCTCGTCGACGGCTACGATGCAGAGACCATGAAAGCGAAGGCGCAGAGCTACATCGACGAAGGTGTGCCGAGTGAACTCGCCTGGCGCTCGGCTGCCCTGCTCGACGAGTTCGTGCTGCTGGACATCACTCAGCTGGCCGCCCGGGCGAACGAATCCGCCGAGGATGTCGCAGAGGTCTACTACGCCGTGAACGAACGCTTCTCCGGTTCGCAGATCCTGACCCTCATCGGCGAACTCGACCGCAGCGATCGGTGGTCGGCTCTGGCCCGCGGATCGATGCGCGACGACTACTACGCCGCGATCCTGTCGGTGACCGGAACGGTCTTGGCCGCCACGGATTCGCCGATCTCGGGAACCCCGGACGAGCGAGCGAAGCAGCGGTTGGCGGAATGGCTCGAACGCAACGAGACGGTCGTCGGTCGGGTGCTGGAGACGACGGAGACGATCCTCGGACTCGACACGGTCACTCAGGCACCGCTGTCGGTGCTGCTGCGCTCCCTGCGGTCGATGGTCCGCTCCTCGGCCTGGGAGAGCGAACACAACGGCTGACGCTGATCTCGGCCGCGGCCGACCCCACGGTCGGCCGCGGCCGCCGTGTCGGTCGTGAACGTCCGGACGGCACGGCCTCGGCGCGTGAGAACCCTGACCGATTCAGTGGTAGCGTCTGAACATCGACATCTCAGCAGATCCGCGGTTCTCCCTGGTCTGCTGATCTCACGTGGGAGGAACGAATCGTGCTCAATGAACTGCTGGCGGCCGAGGGCCTCACGGATGAGTCGGACGTCGAACACATCCATCTGCTCGTCGGGGACTGGCAGCTGCTCGCCGACCTCTCCTTCGCCGACCTCGTGCTGTGGGTGCCGTCGCCCAGCGGCGCCTATACGGTTCTGGCCCATGCGCGATCGACGACCGGAGCGACACTGTTCAACCGGGACCTGATCGGAGCGCGGGCGACCGGCCTGGAGAAGGAGCTGCTCGATCAGGCCAGCAGCACCCGCAGCTATGTCACCCACGTCGCGGGAGCCCGAGAGATGGGAATCAGCGCCGGATCCTCCGAGGTCGATATCCTCGCCGAGGCGGTGCCGATCATCCGCAATGGCGATGCCATAGCGCTCGTCGTCCGGTACTCCGAAGAGGTCCGGCGCAGAGGCTCGTCCCGGCTGGAGAAGTACTACCGGGAAACGGCGATGGCCCTGATGCGGATGATCGAGCAGGGAACGTTCCCCGACCGCGATGCCCCGTCCGGAGCCCGGCACGGCGAACCTCGAGTCGGTGACGGCATCTTCATCCTCGACCGCGATTCGCATGTGCAGTACGCCTCCCCGAACGCCGTATCGCTGATGCACCGGCTCGGCTACGGAGGAGAGATCGAAGGCAGCTACCTCTCGGCAGTGGTCTCGAATCTCAGCGCAGATCTGCGGCAGGTCGACGAGACCCTCCCGCTGGTGCTCACCGGACGTGCCCCGTGGCGGACCGAACTCGAAGTCGGGCGCACGAGTGTGTCCCTGCGCGCGATTCCGCTGACGGATGAGGGGGAGCGCATCGGTGCGATCGTGCTGGCCCGTGACGTCTCCGAGATCCGTCGCCGCAAGCGGGAGCTGCTCTCGCGCGACGCGATGATCAAGGAGATGCACCACAGGGTGAAGAACAATCTGCAGACCGTCTCCGCCCTGCTGCGGCTGCAGACCCGCCGGATCGACAGCCCCGAGGCCAAAGGTGCGCTGACCGAGGCGATGCGCCGCGTCTCGATCATCGCCGTGGTCCATGACGTGCTCAGCCAGGGCGTCGAATCCGAAGTGGACTTCGACGAAGTCGTCGACAAGGGGCTGCGTCTGACGCCCGAACTGACCAGCCCGCTGGTGCACATCGAGCTCAAACGCTGCGGAAGCTTCGGCACCATCTCCTCAGCCGATGCCACCTCCTTGGCCCTGGCCATCACGGAGCTGATCACGAACGCGATCGAACACGGATTCCCCACCGAGAACCTCGAGGGATTGGAACCGGGGGAGACGCTCAACGGCCACGTGTGGGTGACTCCTGAGCGCAATGGCGACCATCTGAGTGTGACGATCGCCGATGACGGCATCGGGCTGGGGGAGACGCAGAATCCGGGCAATGGTCTGGGTACGCAGATCGTGCGCACCCTGGTCTCCGCCGATCTGGCCGGTTCGATCCAATGGCAGGCACGCGAAGGCGGCGGAACCATCGCCGTCCTCGATGTGCCGCTGCGCCCGGATTCCTACGACTGACCCGCACACGACTAAAGTGACCCGCACACGACTGAGTCCCTTGTCTCGACGACGATCATTCGTCGTCGAGACAAGGGACTCAGTCTTCGGTCGTGTTGGGTGATTCGGCGAGGGTTCCGGCAGCTTCAGGGGGCTGCCTCCCGATGTCCGGCGTCTCAGCCGGCGCGGCGGGCGCGAGCGGCGCGACGCTTGAGAGCGCGACGTTCGTCTTCGCTCAGACCACCCCAGACTCCGGCATCCTGACCGGATTCGAGGGCCCATTGCAGGCAGGTCTCTGCGACTTCACAGCGGCGACAGACAGTCTTTGCTTCCTCAATCTGGAGCAGCGCAGGTCCGGTGTTGCCGATCGGGAAGAAGAGTTCCGGATCCTCATTGAGGCATGCTGCACGGTGTCGCCAATCCATGGTGACCTTTCGACGAATTCAGTGAACGCGGTTGGTCACGCCCGGATTCCGGGCGTGCAACTCTCACAGTCAAGGTTCACATAACGCAATTGGGCGCACAAGGGTCCGGCAGTGTGAAATTTCTGACAAGAATTTTCACCATTGTCCTGCTATGAGGGCGATCGCGCAAATCGGTCCGCGATTCGTCTTTCCGCCCCTGCTGCGGCGTCTGGGCTTAGACTGTCAGGCACATGCAGACAGCAGATGAATGCAGACAGACATCTCGTGAACCGATGGAGGACTCATGACCAACGATCTCGCCGGCCCCCGCATCGTCTCCGTCGGCGGCCACACGCCGCAGGTCGATCCGGATGCGTTCGTCGCGGCCGGCGCCACCCTCGTCGGTGATGTGCATGTGAAGAAGGGGGCGAGCGTCTTCTACGGCTGTGTTCTGCGCGCCGAGGCCGCCCCGATCACGATCGGTGAGGACTCGAATGTCCAGGACAACACCGTCATGCACACCGACGCCGGCAAACCTGTCGTCGTCGGCGCCCGGGTCTCCATCGGCCACCAGGCTCTCGTCCACGGTGCCGTCGTCGACGACGACGTGCTCATCGGAATGCACTCCACAGTGCTCAACGACGCCCACATCGGCAGTGAGTCCCTCGTCGCCGCGGGTGCCGTCGTCCTCGAAGGCACACAGATTCCGGCACGGTCGCTCGTCGCCGGTGTCCCTGCGAAGGTGCGTCGGGAGATGACGGATGAAGGAGTGGAGAAGGTCCGGCAGAACGCCCAGTCCTATGTGCACCTGTCGACCCTGCACAAGGACACCGCCGAGGTGGTCGATCGGGGCTGATCGGACCGATCCCGACCCGATCCGGCGGGGCCGTTCGCAAGCATCGTGGCGATTTGAGACAATCTGAGTGTGAACACTGAATTTGATTCCACTGCAGATCGCGTCGTCATCATCGGCGGCGGCCCCGGCGGCTACGAGGCCGCGCTCGTCGCGGCTCAGCTCGGTGCCGATGTCATGCTCATCGAGGCGAATCGGTGCGGTGGTTCCGCCGTGCTCACCGATGTCGTGCCGTCGAAGTCGCTCATCGCCACCGCCGAGATGATGGATGAGATCGAGCGCTCCGGCGGGCTCGGCATCCGGATCGAGAACGCCGGGGAGACCGATTCCGATGATCGCCGAGTCACCGCCGACCTCGAAGCTGTCAACAAGCGCATCCTCTCGCTGGCCGACGCCCAGGCCAACGACATCTACGAAGGACTCATCCGGGCCGGTGTCAAAGCCATTCAGGGCACGGCGACGCTGGCCGGTCGCGACCAGGTCCATGTCGTCGAATCCGGCGGCACCGAGTACACCCTCGAGGCCTCGACGATCCTGCTCTCGGTCGGCGCCCACCCGCGTGAGCTGCCCACTGCGCAGCCCGATGGTGAGCGCATCCTCACCTGGACCCAGCTCTACGACCTCGACGAGCTGCCCGAGCACCTCATCGTCGTCGGCTCCGGTGTCACCGGCGCCGAGTTCGCTTCGGCCTACCGTGCCCTGGGCACCGAGGTGACCCTCGTGTCCTCGCGTGAGAAGGTCCTGCCCGGGCAGGACGAGGACGCAGCCGATGTGCTCGAATTCGTCTTCCGCAACAAGGGAATGAACGTCCTCTCCCGCTCCCGCGCCGCCTCGGTGTCCCGCACCGACGACGGAGTCGAGGTGATGCTCGCCGACGGTCGCCGCGTCGAGGGATCCCACTGCCTCATGGCCGTCGGTTCGATTCCGAACACCGAAGGCCTCGGCCTGGAGAAAGCCGGTGTGCGGGTCAGAGAATCCGGACACATCGTCGTCGATGGGGTCTCGCGGACCTCGCGGGCAGGGATCTATGCAGCCGGTGACTGCACCGGTGTGCTGCCGCTGGCCTCGGTAGCCGCGATGCAGGGCCGGATCGCCATGAACCACGCACTCGGCGACGCTGTGCAGCCGCTCAAGCTGCGCAATGTCGCTTCGAACGTGTTCACCGCACCCGAGATCGCCACCGTCGGCTTCACTCAGCAGAACTACCGCGAAAACCCGACGGACATCGACACCGTGATGCTGCCTCTGGACACGAATCCGCGCGCCAAGATGCTCGGCATCGAGGACGGCTTCGTCAAGATCTTCGCTCGGCGCGGATCCGGCTCCATCCTCGGGGGCGTCGTCGTCGGCCCGCGGGCCAGTGAGCTCATCCTGCCGATCACCATGGCCGTGGAGAACCGGCTGACCGTCGACCAGCTCTCCGCCTCCTTCGTCGTCTACCCCTCAGTGAGCGGATCGCTGACCGAAGCGGCACGGAAGCTCCACCGCCACCTCTGAATCGTCGATCCGACGATCGCGGGAAAGTTCTGCTCCGCAGCTGTCGATCTTCTCGCTCCTCGACCGTCATCATGGTCTCAGGCCGCCCGGCATGACATGAGGAACGACGAAGGAGAACGACATGAAATACGCACTTCTGCTGATGGGACGCCCACAGGATCCTGACTGCGGTGAGGACGGCGGGACGGATCCGACCGAGTCCATGGCATTCGACAAGGAGATCAGCGAGGCCTGAGTCGTCGTCGGCGGCAGCTACGACATCGACATCGACGTCGCCGACATCGACGAGGCGATCGCCTGGGCGAAGAAGAGCCCCGCCGCGAAGACCGGACACATCGAGATCCGTCCGGTGGTCGACTACTGATGGACCCTGACCCCGATGCGGCTGCTCGCGGCGCTGGTCACCCGGTTCCGGGACTTCGACCTCGCCGAGGAGGCCCTCCAGGACGTCGTGCTACGCGCGGTCGAGACGTGGCCGGGCAGGGGAGGGCCGGAACGCCCTCAGGCGTGGCTGATGACCATGGCGAAGAACCGCGCCATCGATCTCATCGGCTCCGATGATGTGCGCACCCGGCACCTCGCCCGCCGGCGCATCGAGGACGAGCTGCGACCAGGTGCCCACGACGACCACTCGGAGCGCCTCGGCGAGGAGTTGGACGCGGCAGACATGCCCGACGAACGTCTCGGCCTGTTCTTCACCTGCTCCCACCCGACCCTGCGCGCGGAGGATCGTCCGCACCAAGCAGCGGATCCGCAAGACCGGGATTCCCTTCGGCCGTCCTGCGCCCGCTGAACTCGGCAGATCGAAGCCATCCGCCTGCCCCGACTGCTCGTCGGATATCTGCCGGAACAGACCGAAGCACGCGGTCTGCTGGCTCTGCTCCTGCTCACACGGGCCCGTGATCGTGCTCGGGTGAGCGAGGACGGTCGGCCGGTGCCTTCACCGTCCAGGCGGCGATCGCTGCCCTCCACGCCGACGCCGCGACGTTCGCCGATACGGACTGGAAGCAGATCCTCGTGCTCTATCGGATGCTTACCGACCTCGACCCGTCGCCGGTCGTGGCTCCCAACACCGCGATCGCCCCCGGGCAGGTCTCGGGCCCCGAAACGGCCATGAGCTCCCTGGACGAACTGGCCGATGATCCGCGCCTGCTGTGGCACAGGCCCTTCCACATCGCCAGAGCCATCACCCTCGACGAGCTCGGCCGCACGGGCGTGGCCGAGGAAGCCGATGCCGCCGGGCTGGATTGCCCCGGAAGGCCGGATCCGAATACATCACTGCCCGGATCACCGATGTTCAGCGGTGACCCGGGCAGGGACTCCTGGACGCGGGACTCCGGCGTTCGGGTGAGGCGAACGCCGGAGTTCGATGTTCCTCAGGCGGCGAAGCGGATGATCGCCTCACCGGACTTCACCGAGGCACCTGCGTCGACGAGCACCTCGGAGACGGTGCCGGAGTGACCGGCCTTGAGAGGCTGCTCCATCTTCATCGCCTCGATGACGGCAAGGGTGTCACCGACTTCGACGGTGTCACCGGGATTGACGGCGATGGAGATGATTGTGCCCTGCATGGGAGCGTTGAGCGCGTTCGAATCGTCGGCGAGCTTCGCACCCTTGCGGCTGCTCAACCCGCGTTTGCGCCGTGGGACGCTGGGGCTGGGAACATGACCGAGGTCCGAGATGACGTCCTTGGGGACCGAAACGGTCATCCGACGGCCATCGACTTCGACCACAACACTGAAGCTGTCGGTTGCAGTACTCATCTGTTCTCCTAGCGGTGGATTGACAAGCGGATTGACGAAAGCGGTTTCGAGCCAGGTGGTCCAGACCTTGAAATCGGTCGCGAAAGACGGTTCGTCCACGAGCACCCGGTGCAGCGGCAGCAGCGTCGAGACACCCTCGATGCGGTATTCGGACAGCGCCCGACGTGCTCGGGCCAGGGCCTCGTCACGAGTGGCGCCGGTGACAACGAGTTTGGCCAGCATCGGGTCGAAATCTGTGCCGACGACGCTGCCTTCGCCGATGCCGGAGTCCAGCCGCACGCCTGGGCCCGACGGCGCACGGTAGTTCTTCACCGCGCCTGTGGCGGGGAAGAACGTGGTCGGGTCCTCGGCGTTGATGCGGAATTGGAAGGAGTGTCCGCGCACGGCGGGGAACTCATCCGGCAGAGCCTCACCCGAGGCAATGCGCACCTGCCAGCCGACGAGGTCGACTCCGGTGACCTCCTCGGTGACGGTGTGTTCGACCTGGATGCGCGCATTGGCTTCCATGAAGATGATCGTGCCGTCCTCTCCGAGGAGGAACTCGCACGTCGCGGCGCCGACGTAGCCGACGTGGGCGAGCAGCCGAGCCGAGGCTTCGGAGACGATGCGCTCCTGTTCGGCGGTGAGGAACGGGGCAGGCGCCTCTTCGATGATCTTCTGGTTGCGACGCTGCAGAGTGCAGTCGCGTGTGGACACGACCCGCACATTGCCGTGGGCATCGGCCAGGCACTGGGTCTCGAGGTGGCGGGGGCGCACGATCTGCTTCTCGATGAGGCACTCACCGCGGCCGAAGGCGCTCTGGGCCTCGCGGGTCGCCGCAGTGTAGGCGGCTTCGAGGTCCTCGGCGGCAGCACAGGCGCGGAAACCGCGTCCGCCTCCGCCGTGGACGGCCTTGACGACGACGGGGAACCCGATCCGGTCGGCCACCTCGGCGGCTTCGGCCAGATCGGGCACGGCACCGTCGGAACCGGGAGCGACCGGAGCGTCGACAGCCTCGGCGACGGCCCGGGCTCCGGACTTGTCACCGAGGAGCTCGATCGCTGCCGGGGGAGGACCGACCCAGATCAGTCCGGCATCGATGACGGCCTGGGCGAACTGCGCGTTCTCGGCCATATAGCCGTAGCCGGGATGGACGGCATCGGCGCCGGAGCGCTTGGCCAGGGCGAGGATCTTCTCGATGTCGAGATACGTCTCCCCAGCTCCGGATCCGTCCAGCAGCCACGCATCGTCGGCGAGTTCGACGAAATCGGCATCGGAATCGGCACGGGTGTACACGGCGACGGCCTTGATGCCGAGGTCGTGGGCGGCCCGGATGATGCGCAGAGCGATCTCACCGCGGTTGGCGATGAGGACACGGCGGACGGCCCCGGTCGGAACAGTGGTGCTCAGAACCGAGGTCGTGGAGTCGGAGAGGACTGTGGTCATGGTGCTCCTTTGTATGATCACAGAACAATTTAGAGAACAGCACCAAGGGTTTGTAGGACAGCGATAAAAAATTGGGACGAGAACTTCAATGTTCTCGGGCGTGTCACCGAACCAGAACCGAGTCTACCGCTGGAGAGTCCACAGATCGGGCCAGAACAGGCCCATATCGGTGACCAGTTCGCGTACGACGGGCAGGCTGAGTCCGAGGACGGTGAGATGGTCGCCGTCGAGCCGGTCGACGAAGGCGCCGCCGAATCCGTCGATCGTCAGCGCCCCGGCCACGTGAAAGGGCTCTTCGGTGGCGATGTACGCCTCGAGCTCCTCCGGGCTGGGTGAGCCGATGAGCACCGAGGTGGCCGACCGTTTCGAGCGCAGGGCGCTGAGTTCGAATGGCGCCGAGGCGGTTCGAGCGGCGCGATCGGAGCCGTCGCAGCGGTCGTCAGCTCCCGTCAGCCCGGCTGCGCAGTTCGATTGCGGAGTCCGGATGAGGACGGCGACCGTATGACCCGAATGCAGCTGCGTCCATTGGCCGGCGATCGCCGACCACACATCGCGAGTGCGTTCTGCCGTTCCCGGTTTTCCGATGGCTCGCCCGTCGAATTCGAGCAGAGAGTCCCCGGCGATGACGACCACGGTGTCCGCGCCCTCGAGTGCTGGGGGAGCGGAGCCGATGATCCGGTCGATGACCGCACGGGCCTTCGCTTCCGACAACGCTGTGGTGAGTTCGCCGACGGAGCCGGTGAAATCGTCCTCGAGGGCACGTTCGTCGACCTCGGAGACGATGATGACCGGGTCGATTCCGCCGTCCCGGAGAATCTGGCGGCGTGAAGGAGACTGGGAGGCGAGGACGACGGGGATCACGAGACGGTCTCCGAATGATTCGGGACCGGTTCGGCCCTGATGTCCTCTGACACCGCTGATTCTCCGGCATCTGACTGCGCCTCGGCGCCGAGGACCAGTTCGTGTCGGCGGGCGGTTTCGCCCTTCTCAGGGATATCGAGGCTGCGATCGACGACGACCGGTGCTTCGATGCGTTCGGCGATCGCGGACAGCAGAGTCGAGGACAGCTGGGCATAGCCGAGTTCGCTGGGGAATCGTCCCGAGCCATTGAGCAGAGACCGGCGCGTCGTTCCGCTCAGCGATCCCGTCGACCGCAGCGGAACCGCACGTGAGGCCAGCGCTGCCAGCCATTGAGAACCGGCGAGGACCCGAGAGGTCCGCCGCAGTGACGTCTTGAGCGGATCGCGCAGTCCCGGCAGACCGCCGAGATTGGGACAGACGAGGACGAATACGGTGTACCGGCCCTCGCGCTGGAGCCTGTTGATGGCCTGGTTGAGCACGGGAACGCCGATGGTCGCCTGGATCGGGTGGATGATGTCGCCGGTGCCGATCGAGATGATCGCAAATCGGCGGTCTTCGCTCCAGCGATCCGAGAGCTGACGAGAGAGCCACGGCGAGCGCAGAATCTCATCGACCTGCCGATGCAGATCATCCGACAGTGCCGAGGGGCGCGCCGTGGTCTGGACCCGCACAGTGGTGCCGAGCATCCGCGCCAGACCGCGGCCGATGAGAGTCGGGGGCGCCTGATCGGCGTCGACGTCGACCCCGCAAAGCCAAGAATCGCCGATGATGGCCAGGGCGGCGGAGTCATCATCGTCGTTGTCACGTGGAGCGGCGATCGCCTCGGTGAAGGTGGAGAAGCGACGGTTCTTGTCGTCGTCGAAGGAGCTGCGCAGCGATCCTGCCTGGTGTCGGAGCAGCCCCGCAGCCGAGGCACCGGCGCCGACGACCGTCGCCCCCATGGTCGCCAGGGTATAGATCAAGCGTCTTCCCACTGTTTCCCTCCTCCGGCGTCATCATCGCACCTTTGTCAGTGCATCAACAACTATTGTTGGAGCATGACCGAAAACGATCAGCAGCATCCTCCGAACCGATTCCGTGGGGCATGGGAGGCGTTCCGGCGGGGACGCGGCTCCTCCCACTCCCAGTCCGAATCCGAAATGGCCCCGTCGCAGGCCGTCAGTCCCGAGGAGATCGCACTCAGTCGAATCGAGGCCGAGGCCAAACCGTACGTGGCTCCGGGTCTCAAACTCGCTGCTGCGTGGTCGTGGCGGTCGATCGTCGTGCTCGTGGCGATCGGCGTGGCACTGTGGCTCCTGTCGAAGATCTCCAGCGTCGTGCTGCCCGTGCTCATCGCTCTGCTGTTGGCCGCTCTGCTCGCTCCGCTGACCGGGTGGCTGAAGAAGAAGCGTGTACCGCGCGGCGGGGCCGCTGCGATCTCCTTCATCGGGTTCATCGTCATCGTGCTCGGACTCTTCGGCCTCGTCGGTCAGCAGATCTATTCCGGCATGCCCGATCTCGTCAGACAGGTCATCGCCGGTGTGTCCGGAATCAGCGGCTGGCTGGCTTCGAGTCCCTTCGGCATCGATGCCTCGACCATCTCGAGCTACATCGACGAGGCGATCAAGACCGCGACGAGCTTTTTCCAGAACAACGGCAGCCAGCTTCTCGGCGGTGCCCTGGAGGCCACTTCCTCGGTGGGCACGTTTTTCACCGGTATGGCCGTCTGCCTGTTTGCGACATTCTTCTTCCTCTATGACGGAGAGAACATCTTCAGGTGGGTCATGAACCTGCTGCCGGTCCCGGCCCGTCCTGTGGCCACTGGTGCGGCTCGGCGCGGGTGGACGACCCTCGTGCAGTATGTGCGGGTCCAGATCCTCGTCGCCGCAGTCGATGCGATCGGCATCGGCATCGGCGCTGCGTTCCTCGGGATCCCGCTGGTCATTCCCATGACGGTGCTCGTCTTCCTCACCTCGTTCGTCCCCGTCGTCGGCGCCATCGCCTCCGGCGCGGTCGCCGTGCTCGTCGCTCTGGTCTCGAACGGACTGGTCAGCGCGGTGATCATGTTGGCCGTGGTCATCGCGGTCCAGCAGATCGAAAGCCAGGTCCTGCAGCCCTTCCTGATGGGCAAGGCCGTGTCCGTTCATCCGCTGGCCGTGATCCTCGCGGTCACCGGAGGCGGCTTCCTCTTCGGCATCGTCGGTGCCCTCTTCGCCGTTCCCCTGGTGGCGGTGCTCAACAGCGTCGTCAGCTACATCGTGCGCACAAACGCCGGTGACTCCGAGGCGGCAGAGGATGAGCCGAAGCGAGACCCGAAGCGGGACCCGGACGAGCGCGAAGCCACCGCTGTCCTGGAGACAGCGAAGGAACGGCTCACCGCCACCGTCGAAGAGTCTGCGGAGGTCGAACGCGCATCAGATACCGAACCGCCCGACTCGGCAGGAACCGGAACAACCGGTTCGACGAGGTCGGATGAGCCCGGTTCGGCAGAGCCCGGACGGCCGAAGACGGGCCCTGACGCCTGAACCTCGGACCAGGCGATCCGGCAGGACGCCTCTGAACCGGAGTGATTAGAGAAGTGGGGGGGGGGGGGGGGGCCCCCCCCCCCCCGGGGGGGGGGGGGGGGCGGCGGGGGGGGGGGGGGGGGGGGGGGGGGGGGAAAAAAAACAGGCGCGCCGGGGGCGAGGACCACCCACACTCGCCACCCCACACACATCCCCCAA
>NZ_JBQDYQ010000028.1:0-18573 GCF_052105255.1 Brevibacterium sp. | reverse complement strand
GTCGTATGCGCCCGTTGCGGCCGCGCCCGTCCGGCCGATTCGGGGCCTGGCCGCCTTACCCTGGCACCCGGCTATCCGGCAGGCCGCCTTTGAACCGGAGTGATTAGAGAAGTGGGCGGGTGCGATCGCACCCGCCCACTTCTGTCTGTCGATGATCAGCCGGTGAAGGCTTCGACGGAATCGACCTTGACCTCGATGGTCTTGCCGTTCGGAGCCTCGTATGAGGTCGTGTCTCCGGCCTTGACGCCGAGGACAGCCGCTCCGAGCGGTGACTTCTCCGAGAAGACGTCGATATCGGAGTCTCCGGCGATCTCGCGGTTGCCCAGCAGGAACCGCATACTGTTGCCGGCGACGGTCGCAGTGACGACGGTTCCGGGGGCCACGGTCTTGCCGTCGCTGTCGCTGGAGCCGACCTTGGCGTTGCGCAGCAGCACCTCGAGCTGGCGGATGCGAGCTTCCTGCTTGCCCTGCTCATCACGTGCTGCGTGATAACCGCTGTTCTCCTTCAAGTCACCCTCGTCGCGGGCGGCTTCGATCTTCTCAGCAATCTCTGCACGACCCGGTCCGGAGAGATGCTCGAGTTCCTTCGACAGGCGGTCAAAGGCTTCCTGGGTCAACCATGTCTCTTCCTGGGTGACTTCCTCGGTCATGACTTCTCCTTCTTCGGTCGGTGCACTGACGGGCGTGTCAGGCAACGAAAAAACCGGGCGTATGGGCACGCCCGGAAGTTGAATGAAACTACAGTGTAACGCATCTGCAGAGAAAAACGATGAGCTCGATCACGTTGCCTGCCGCGAGCCGGAAGTTCGCAGCCGCAAGCCGCATCCTCGTGCGAGAACTATTCGAAGGGACTCAGGCGGCCCGGCCTCCCGTGCTCACACCAAGGGCCGATGAGCTCGAGCGACGCGCCTATTCGAACCAGCAGGAGTCCACGTGACCGGAGGCCGCCAGCTGAGTCGTGGCCAGGTCGACGTCGACGCGTTTCGGCGAATTCGGATCGGCATTCGGATCGGCGGGAACGGTCACCTCGGTGAAGCCGACGATCGCTTCGTGCTCATTCGTGGCTTGGACGATGCAGTGCACGTCGCGCTTCTGATCCGGAAATATTCCGACGCTGACGTGCGTTGACGAGTCGTCGACAACCGAATAGTCAAGAGTGCGGGGTGTCGTGGGATTCGTCTGCGGACGGAAGGCCCAGACAGCGATGACGGCGACCACAGCGGCGAGGACGACGACGGCGATGACCTTCGCTCGACGGCTCAGCTCTCGCGTGGGTCTGCTGGTCCGGCCGTAGCGATCATCATGCAGTGGTGGTGCCACTGTTACCTCAGTCATTGAATTCCTCATTAAGTACTTCGCGCACTAATCTAGAGTAGTCGATCCTCTGCCGGCGATCATGTCAGCCGCAGCGCCGGCAGGAGGTGGCCACCAGGCTGAATCGAAAGGGACATTTAGGATATGACTTCGCTTCCGTACCATGGGCTGCGCCTGTTGGCCGTCCATGCCCACCCCGACGACGAATCCTCCAAGGGTGCGGCAACGACCGCGAAGTACGCGTCTCTGGGTGCACGGGTGCTCATCGCCACGATGACCGGTGGTGAAGCCGGCGACATCCTCAACCCCGCTCTGCTGCAGAGCCCGAAGGCCAGCCGCGATATCGCCGGTCTCCGTCGTGAGGAGATGGCGACGGCCGCCGCCGCCCTCGGCGCCGAACATGTCTGGGTCGGGCACGTCGACTCGGGGCTGCCCGACGGTGATTTCGACAACCAGACACCTCCCGGTTGCTTCTATCGGGTCCCCGATGAGGTCGCGATGCTGCCCCTCGTGCACATCATCCGCACCTTCCGACCGCAGGTGGTGACCACCTATGACGAACTCGGCGGATATCCTCATCCCGACCACATCAAGAACCATGCCGTGACCATGGCCGCCGTCGAGGCCGCCGCTGATGCGGCCTCTCATCCCGAGCTCGGTGAGCCATGGCAGGTGCAGAAGATCTACTTCAATCAGGACCTGTCGGCGAAGAAGTGGATCACCATCCACGAGAAGATGCTCGAGGCGGGACTCGAGTCCCCGTTCGCCGACCACCTCGAGGATTTCAAGAAGCGCGACAATCAACGCCACAACTGGTTGAGTACCCGCATCGACTGCTCCGAGTTCTTCACTGCTCGCGATCGGGCGCTGCTTTCCCATGCCACTCAGATCGACCCCGAGGGCGGCTTCTTCTCTGCTTCTCGCAGGGCCGCTCGCACGTACTGGCCGACCGAAGAATTCGAACTGGCACTCGACCTCACCGGCCGGGAGCCGCTGAACCGCGATCTCGACTTTCAGGAGACCGATCTGTTCGCCGGCGTGACCTTCGATGACGGTCGTCGCGTTCCCGATGTGGGGATGCTCCCGGCATCACCGGCCGCCGACGACCTCGACGCTGATTCCGCCGTCCCGACCGAAAGCGATGCCCGCGCATGATATTCGCGTCCTCTCCGACCCCGGCTCCGGACGGAGGCGCACCGGACCCGGATCTGGTGACACCCGGAACGATCGGCTTCCTGGCTACCCTCGTCATCGTGATCCTCACGATCTTCCTCATCCGGGACGCTCTGCGTCGTGTCCGTCGAGTGCGGGCCCGATCGGGTGCGAATGATGCCTACCCGATCCCGCTGCGTAGGCATGTGGTGCCGAATCAGTCGACGCTCTCAGGGCCGGATGCACCCGAACCGGAGAGCGCTGAGCGCGACTCCGACGCAGCCGCCGATACCGGACCATCCGATGCAGATCGCCGAGGCGGCGCGACGGAGGAGCCGATCGATTCCTCCGAATCCTCCGACGAACGGAATGGACGAGCCTGAGGCTGTGAGGTCCTGTGCCCATAGACACCGGCGCGATCACCGATGGGTGATCGCGCCGATTGCGTCCGTGCGGACTCAGCTGAAGGACGGAGAGCCGGGGCGGACCCTCCGGACTCAGTCGAATGGAGTTCAGTAGGCGGCGACGGCGGCGATGATGAGCGCGGCGAGATGGCAGCCGTAGCCGAGGATCGTGAGGATATGGAAGATCTCATGGAAGCCGAGCCACTTCGGTGAGGGGTTCGGCCGCTTGATCCCATAGATCACGGCGCCGGCGATGTAGCACACACCGCCGAGGACGACGAGGAGGCCGACGGCGAAGTTCGTCGCCCAGATCTGAGGGATGTATCCGACTCCGGCGACCCCGAACCCGACGTAGATGGGCACGAAGAGCCACCTCGGCGCGGTGGTGAAGATCGTACGGAAGGCCACTCCGAGGGCGGCGGCACCCCAGAGCACGGACAGCAGGAGGATCGCCTGGTCGGTGGTGAGCATCAGCACGGCCAGCGGAGTGTACGTGCCGGCGGTGATGAGGAAGATGTTCGCATGGTCGAGCCGCCGCAGGACCAGGCGGGCTCGAGTGCGCCAGCGGCCTCGGTGGTAGACGGCGGAGGTGCCGAAGAGCAGCATGCCGGTGACGGCGAAGATCGCGGCGGCGATACGCGATTCGACCGTGGGGGAGATGATCACCAACGCCAGGCCGCCGATCATCGCCAGAGGGAATGCACCGGCGTGGAACCATCCACGCAGCTTCGGCTTGACCTGACCGGCCAGTTTCGTCAGTTCGGCTCGCAGCGCCGAACGGCGACGGGCGATGCGGTGGTCATCGGCGGGCGGTGAATCATCCGCACCGGCTGAACCGACGGGCCCGGAGCCGTCGGGGACGACTGGAGAGGAATCGGTGAGCGAAGCGTTCATGGGTCCATAGTAGCCAGCGCGCCTGAGGCCGCGTTCAGCATCGTCGGCTAGTAGTCTTATACAGTGTTCGAGCCGACCGACGACCCATATGGAAGAGGACAGCTGTGGCGCGACCCGTGAACCTGCTCTATCGGCTGTACGAGCGACGGCTCAAGCGTGAGCTCGACAAGACGGTTCCGGTTCCGCGGCACGTCGGCGTCATCACCGACGGCAATCGCCGGTGGGCGAAGGAATTCGGGGCCACCACTGCAGACGGTCACCGGGCCGGAGCGGCGAAGATCGTCGAATTCCTCGGCTGGTGTCACGAGATCGACGTGGAGATCGTCACTCTCTATGTTCTGTCCAAGGAGAACCTCGCCCGTTCCGCCGAAGAGGTGTCGATCCTCATCGAGATCATCTCGGATCTGGTGGAGAAGATCGCAGCGCTCGACGGCGTCGGCGTCCAACTCGTCGGTGACCTCGAGATCGTTCCACCGGATCTGCGGGCCCGCTTGGAAGCCGTGACGACGACCGAGGACTGCGGCATGCGCGTCAACGTCGCCGTCGGCTACGGCGGCCGACAGGAGATCGTCAACGCGGTGAAATCCCTGCTGCGGACTCAGGCCGACGACGGCACGGATCTCGAGACCATCATCTCCGAGCTGTCTCCCGAGCAGATCGGCGAACACCTCTACACCAAGGGCCAGCCCGATCCCGACCTCATCATCCGCTCGTCGGGAGAGCAGCGACTCTCCGGCTTCCTCATGTGGCAGAGCGCCTACTCGGAGTTCTATTTCTGCGAAGCCTACTGGCCGGACTTCCGTCGCACGGATTTCCTCCGCGCCGTGCGCGACTACGGTCTGCGGCAGCGCCGCTTCGGCAAATAGGGCCTGCCGGCGGCCCGCGCGGATTCAAGGCCGTGTGACGGTGGAATCACGCATTCACTCGAAGTTCATGACCTCGACTTGCCCGAACGCGCGTGCCGCTGCCGTCTGCGGGGGCGAACGGGGTTAGGTTGACTGTAGTTGGTCGACACCAACCCGAGATCGGGGGATGTCAGAACCGGATCTCGGCGGAACTCACGCCTCAGAGGTCCTCATGGCTGAAAAAGTCCACACCTACGTTCTCGACACCTCGGTGCTGCTGTCGGATCCCGGAGCGCTTCTGCGCTTCGCCGAACACCACGTCGTCATTCCACTCATCGTCGTCTCCGAGCTCGAGGGCAAACGCAATCATCCCGAACTCGGCTTCACGGCTCGCAAAGCCCTCCACATCCTCGACGACTTCCGTTCCGACTACGACCGATTGGACCAGCCCATCCCGGTCGGCGATGCGGGCGGAACACTGCGGGTCGAACTCAACCACATCGACGCCTCCACGATGCCGGTCGGCTTCGACCGGTCGGAGAACGACACCCGCATCCTGGCCGTGGCCCGCAACCTGTCGGCCGAAGGCTGTGATGTCGTCGTCGTGACGAAGGACGTGCCGATGCGAGTGAAAGCTTCGGCCCTGGGTCTGCACGCGGAGGAGTATCTGGCGGAGCTGGCCGTCGACTCCGGGTTCACCGGGATGAGCGAGCTCGGCCTCGACGACGAGCAGATGAGCGAGTTCTACGATTCGGGGTCGGTCGTCACCGAGGAGGTCTCCGACGAGGTGGTCAACACCGGTGTCGTCATCACCTCGCCGCGCGGATCGGGTCTGGGCCGGGTGCGCAGCGGCAACCGCGTGTCGATGGTGCGCGGGGATCGTGACATCTTCGGTGTCCACGGACGGTCGGCGGAACAGCGCATCGCCATCGACATGCTGCTCGACGACGCTCTGGGGATCGTGTCGATGGGAGGGCGAGCCGGAACGGGGAAGTCCGCGCTGGCCCTCATGGCGGGCCTGCAGAAGGTACTCGAGGAGAACAAGCACTCGAAGATCATGGTCTTCCGTCCCCTCTACGCCGTGGGCGGGCAGAACCTCGGCTACCTGCCCGGCAGCGAGGGGGAGAAGATGAATCCCTGGGCGGAGGCCGTGTTCGACACCCTCAGCGCGCTTGTGAGCAAGAATGTCATCGACGAGGTGGTCAACAGGGAGATCCTCGAGGTGCTGCCGCTCACGCACATCCGAGGACGGTCGCTCCACGATGCATTCGTCATCGTCGATGAAGCGCAGTCGTTGGAGCGCAATGTTCTGCTGACCGTGCTCTCACGCATCGGAATGAACTCGAAGGTGGTGCTCACCCACGATGTCGCCCAGCGGGACAACCTTCGAGTGGGCAGACACGACGGAGTCGCCGCGGTGATCGAGAAGCTCAAGGGCCACGAGCTGTTCGCGCATGTCACGCTGACGCGGTCGGAGCGGTCGGAGATCGCCGCCCTGGTCACCGATGTGCTCGAGGAATTCGACCCGTTCCGGTCCTGAGTCTCTGCTCCGGTCGCCGATCGCTCACGTTGCCGCCGATGTCGCGTGCTGTGCGGTGAGCGGTCGACGCTGGGGTGGGCGGTTGACGGGACTCGAAATGGGCCGTCGACACGAAACGGCGCCCGGACGATTCCGTCCGGGCGCCGTGTCGTTCTGTCAGATCGGAGGCTTACTTGTAGCTGCCGATCATGGTGGTGACGTCGAGGGCCTTGTCGAGGTCCGCCTCGGTGATGGAGCCGTTCTCGACGAAGCCGAGAGCGATCGTCGCTTCCTTGACGGTCATCTTGTTGGCCACGGCGTGCTTGGCGATCTTCGCGGCCGCCTCGTAGCCGATGACCTTGTTCAGCGGAGTGACGATGGAGGGGCTCGCCTCGGCGAGGAAGCGGGCACGCTCCTCGTTGGCGGTGAGCCCGTCGATCATCTTCTCGGCCATGACCGTCGAGGCGTTCGCGAGCAGGCGGATCGACTCGAGCAGGTTCGAGGCCATGACGGGGATGCCGACGTTGAGCTCGAACGCGCCGTTGGTCGACGACAGCGCCACGGAGGTGTCGTTGCCGATGACCTGTGCGGCGACCTGAATGGTGGCCTCGCAGATGACCGGGTTGACCTTGCCGGGCATGATCGACGAACCGGGCTGCAGGTCGGGGATGGCGATCTCGCCGAGGCCGGTGTTCGGTCCCGAACCCATCCAGCGCAGGTCATTGCAGATCTTCATGTAGCCGTAGGCGATGGTCCGCAGCTGACCGGAGGCCTCGACGAGTCCGTCGCGGTTGGCCTGAGCCTCGAAGTGGTTGCGCGCCTCGGTGATCGGCAGTCCGGTCTCCTCGGCGAGGATCTCGACCACGCGGGAGGAGAAGCCGTCGGGGGTGTTGATGCCTGTGCCCACAGCAGTTCCGCCCAGCGGGACCTCTGCCACGCGCGGCAGGGAAGCCTCGATGCGCTCGATTCCGTAACGGACCTGAGCTGCGTAGCCGCCGAACTCCTGACCGAGAGTCACCGGAGTGGCATCCATGAGGTGGGTGCGTCCGGACTTGACGATCGAGGAGAACTCCTTCGCCTTCTTCTCCAGCGAAGTCGCCAGGGTGTCCATGGCCGGGATGAGGGTGTTGACCAGGGCCTTGGTCACTGCCAGGTGCACCGAGGTGGGGAAGACGTCGTTCGATGACTGCGAGGCGTTGACGTGGTCGTTCGGGTGGACGTTGATTCCGTCGGCTTCGAGCGCCTTGGTCGCCAGCGAGGCGAGGACCTCGTTGGTGTTCATGTTCGAGGAGGTTCCCGAACCGGTCTGGAACACGTCGATCGGGAAGTGGGCGTCGAATTCGCCTGCGATGACCCGATCGGCGGCGTTCTGGATGGCTGTGGCGCGGGCTTCGTCAAGCACGCCGAGTTCGGCGTTGGCCTTCGCTGCGGCCTTCTTCACCTGTGCCAGCGCGGCGATGTGAGCGGATTCGAGGGTCTTGCCCGAGATCGGGAAGTTCTCGACGGCACGCTGGGTCTGTGCGCTGTAGAGGGCGTCCTTGGGGACTTTGACCTCACCCATGGTGTCGTGTTCGATGCGAAATTCTTCGGTCATTGTGGTCCTTTCCGTTGGGTGCCGGGGAAATGATCGCGGAGCTCAGGCTCGTTGGGAGACTGAACGGCTGACCACCGAGGTGGCCGGTCGCTTAGGAAGCATAGGTCGAGACCGCGGCCTCGTCGCCTCCGTATTGGGCGACGACCGTGGTGTGGCCATCGTGGAGCTGGTAGGTGAGGCCGACGATGATGAGTCGGCCCTCATCGACAGCGGTCTTGATGATCGTGGACAGCTGCATGATCTTGTCGACCGTGTCCATGGTGTTCTGCCCGACGGTCTCGTTGATCGTGGTGCGCCCGTTCTTGCGGGCCCGAGCCACCGTCGGCAGGATGCGGGCGACGACGTCGGAGATGAATCCCGGGGGAGTCTCACCCGAGTCGTAGGCGTTGTAGGCGGCGGTCACGGCCCCGCAGCTGTCGTGGCCGAGCACGACGAGCAGGGGAGTGCCGAGCATCTCGACCCCGTACTCGAGCGAACCCAAGGTGACCGGATCGACGACCTGTCCGGCATTGCGCACGACGAACATGTCACCGAGGCCGACATCGAAGATCATCTCAGCGGCGACTCGGGAATCAGAGCAGCCGAAAAGGGTGACGAACGGGGTCTGGCTGCCCGACAGCGACTCACGTCGCGCCGTGTCCTGGTTGGGGTGCTGAGGGACATCGTCGACGAAACGCTGGTTCCCCTCGAGGAGTCGCTTCCACGCCTGATTGGGCATTGCTTTCGCACCTGCTTCCGAATTGTGTGCATCGCACCCGGGACCGGGTGCGATTGGAGGTCAGACCAGTCCGCGGCGTGCGGCTTCTTCGGCGGCCTCCACGTAGGAGTGGGTCTTGGCCGCCTGGTGCTCGGCAAAGACCTGACGGACGGTTCCCGACTTCGACCTCATCACCAGGGAATGCGTGGTGACGTGGCTGCCCTGGAACTTCACACCGTCGAGCAGATCGCCGTTCGTGATGCCCGTGGCAACGAAGTAGCTGTTGTCACCGGTGACGAGGTCGTCGGTGTTGAGTACCTTGTTGACGTCAAGGCCGGCCTCGGCGGCGGCTTCGCGTTCCGTGTCATCTTGCGGCCACAGTCGGCCCTGGATGACTCCGCCGAGTGCTTTGATGGCGCAGGCGGTGATGATGCCCTCGGGGGTGCCGCCGATGCCCATGAGCATGTCGACGCCGGTTCCGGGACGGCAGGCGGCGATAGCTCCGGCGACGTCGCCATCGGTGATGAGTTGGATGCGGGCACCAGCGGAGCGGATCTCATCGATCATCTGCTGGTGGCGGGGACGGTCGAGGATCATCACTGTCACCGAGGCGGGATCCTTCGTTCCCTTCGCCTTGGCGACGCGGCGGATGTTCTCGGCGATCGGCAGACGCAGATCGACGGCATCGGCGGCATCCGGGCCGGTGACGAGCTTCTCCATGTAGAACACGGCAGAGGGGTCATACATCGCACCGTCTTCGGTCACGGCCATGACAGAGATCGCATTGGGCATGCCCAGAGCGGTCAGGCGAGTGCCGTCGATCGGGTCGACAGCAACATCGCAGTGCGGTCCTCCGCCGTCGCCGACCTGCTCTCCGTTGAAGAGCATCGGAGCTTCGTCCTTCTCGCCTTCGCCGATGACGACGGTGCCGGACATGCGGACGGTGGAGATGACATTGCGCATCGCGGCCACGGCTGCTCCGTCGGCGGCGTTCTTGTCGCCGCGGCCGACCCAGGGTGCGGCGGCGATGGCAGCGGCCTCGGTGACTCGGACGAGCTCCAGAGCCAAGTTGCGGTCGGGCGCATCCGACTCGACCTGAGCCTTCTGTGACCATGAGTCGGTCACTGCGACAGGCGGAGTCTCCTCATCAACTCGTCCTCGGTCATGGTGAGATTTCACGTCAACGGGCTCTTTGGAGTCACTCATGCTTCCAATTGTGCCACCCCTGTGATCGGGGTCGCGACAGCGGTGTGCCCTTGTGGCCGCGGTCACGTCCTCGGGCCGGAATTGGCCCTTCGCGCGCGAGCCGAGGACAATGGCGGTGTGAATGTCCGAAATACTGCCGACGAGACGGGTGCTCGAACGGTCGTCGACGAGACGATGCCGAGTCCTAGGGGAGAGTCCATGGCTGATGAGTCCGGAGTGATGCTGCCGGGGTCCCGGGAAGAGATGCGCTTCCTGCGCAAGAACTCGAACTGGGTCAATATGGTCATCGCGATCCTCGCCTGTCTCGCAGTCGCCGTCGGGATCCTGATCCTCGCCCCGCAGCCCGAAGTCGACTCAGAACGTGTCGTTGACTATCAGGGAATCGCCGAGCAGTCACAGGGCAACGCCGAGTTCGACCTCATCGTTCCGCAGATCCCGCGCGGATGGACGTCGAACGAGGCCAGCCTCGATCGTGTAGGCGACTCCGAATACACCTCGTGGTACATGTCGTTCATCGGCCCCGACGACCAATGGGTGAGCATCGAACAGGCCGAAGCGAGTGCGAACTGGGCGAAGCGGAAGACCGATGAGGCTGTCGCTGCCGAGAAGGTGACCGTCGGCGGTGCCGACTTCCAGGTCTACCGGACCGAGGAAGCAAAGGAGTACTGGGTCACGCACAAGGGCGATATGTATGTCGTTCTGACTGCCACGGCCGCGCCGGACACCGTCAACAGCTTCGCCGATCAGGTGGCCGCCGAACTCAAGTGACCTCGGCGGCCCTGGCTGAACTTCGGCTGGCCCGGAGACCTATTCGGTGTCGTCCGAGGTCTCCTCACGGGCCTTGTCCAGGCGTTCCCGTGCACCGTCGAGCCACGCCTGGCACCGGTCGGCCAGAGCCTCGCCACGCTCCCACAGTCGCAGTGACTCTTCGAGCGGCAGGTTGCCGGTCTCCAAACGCTTGACGGTCATGACGAGTTCTTCGCGCGCCTGCTCGTAGCTGAGCGTGCTGATGTCGGGCTGGTCCTGTTGGGTCGTCGGTTCGGTCATCGGTGTCTCCTTCGCAGAATGTGTGGAACGTGGACAGAGTGTGGAGGTGTAGTCAATCGTCGGTCGTCGAATCGTCAGCCTCCGGAGTGACCTCGGTGATATCCGCGTCGAAACGACCACGAGCGACCCGGACGTGGACGGTGTCGCCGGCGGCGACCTCGGCGGCATTGCGGACGGCCTGACCTTCCTCGGTCTGCACCACGGCGTAGCCGCGCTCCAACGTTCGCAGGGGAGAGAGGGACCTGGCTTGGGAACGGAGATGCTGGATCTCGTTCTGAGCTTGGATGAGCAGTCCGTTCGTCGCCTGCAGACCGCGGCGGCGGATCATCGTCAGTTCGTTCTCATGCGCGGTGATCATCGTCTGCGGTTCGGCGAGCACCGGCCGTGAACGCACGGCGGTGAGCATCTCCTGCTCTCGATCGAGGATGCGATTGACGGCAGCTTCGAGCTCGGCGCGGGCACGCAGCAGATTCATGCCTTCCTCGGCGACATCCGGAACGATCCTCTTTGCAGCATCCGTGGGCGTTGACGCCCGCATGTCAGCGACCTCATCGAGGATGGGCCGGTCCGCCTCGTGCCCGATCGCCGAGACGACCGGTGTCTGCGCGGCGGAGACGGCACGGACGAGGGCTTCATTGGAGAACGGCAGGAGGTCTTCCATGCTGCCGCCCCCGCGGGCGATGACGATGACATCGATCTGCGGGTCCGAATCGAGCTCGGCGAGGTTCTTCATCACTCCCGGCACGGCATCCGGTCCCTGCACGGCACAGTTGCGGACTTCGAATTCGGCGGCAGGCCAGCGCAGGTGCACATTGCGGATGACGTCCTTCTGCGCATCCGAATCCCGTCCGGTGATCAACCCGATCCGGTTCGGCAGGAACGGCAGGCGCAGCTTGCGGTTGGGATCGAAGAGCCCCTCGGCGCCCAGCTGCTTCTTCAGTCGTTCGAGGCGGGCGAGGAGTTCGCCGAGTCCGACGGCGCGGATATCATTGGCACGCATCGTCAGCCGACCGGTCTTCGTCCAGAAGTCGGCTTTGAGATTGGCGACGACGTGGCTGCCCTCGGTGAGAGGAGCTCCGGTGCGGTCGAGGACGTTCTTCCAGATCTGGACCGGCAGTGACATCTCGACATCAGTGTCGCGCAGAGTCAGGTAGCTGGCCTTGCCGCGATGGTTGAGTTCGACGACCTGCCCTTCGATCCACACGCTCGACATACGGTCGATATAGGACTTCATCTTCGAAGACAGCAGACTCAGCGGCCACGGATTCTCCGCTGTGGTCTCGGCTGCGGTGGCAGCGAGGTCCTTCGGTTCGACGGATTCGCCGAGCGTGCCGGGAGTGCCGGAAATTCTTTGCGCCATCTAAGTCCCCTTCCGCACTCAAGCCTAACCAACGCCCCTGACGCAGCCCATTCCTGGCCGCCGTCGATGCCTCCGGCTTAGACTGAACGGGTGAGCGTCGTTTCAGTACCTGCCCCGACCATTCCGCGCCGGCGTCTGGCACCTGGCGAGATCCGCACTCCGGTCGATGTTGCCAAGAGGGTGCTGCTGGCCGCACCGCGCGGCTACTGTGCCGGCGTAGATCGTGCCGTGATCGCCGTCGAGCGCGCCCTCGAGCACTTCGGCGCACCGATCTATGTCCGCAAGGAGATCGTGCACAACCGACACGTCGTCGAGACCCTGTCCGAACGCGGGGCCGTCTTCGTCGATGAAACCGATGAAGTCCCGGAAGGCGCTCGGGTCGTGTTCTCCGCCCACGGAGTCTCACCGGCCGTGCACACCGAGGCTGCCCAGCGTTCGCTGTCGACGATCGATGCGACGTGCCCGCTGGTGACGAAGGTCCACAAGGAGGCCATCCGGTTCGCCCGGGACGGCTTCCGCATCCTCCTCGTCGGCCATGCCGGACACGAAGAGGTCGAGGGCACCATGGGCGAGGCGCCGGAACACATCACACTGGTGCAGAGCCCGGAAGAGGCCCGCACCATCGAAGCTCCCGATGCCGAGAAGCTGGTGTGGATCTCTCAGACGACCTTGAGCGTGGACGAGACCATGGAAACAGTGGAGATCCTGCGTGAGCGCTTCCCGCACCTGCAGAATCCACCCAGCGATGACATCTGCTACGCGACACAGAACCGGCAGGTCGCGGTGAAGAAGATCGGGCCCGACGCGGATCTGGTCATCGTCGTCGGGTCGGCGAATTCCTCGAACTCCGTTCGCCTCGTCGAAGTCGCCCTCGAACATGGAGCGAAGGCTGCCTGCCGTGTCGACTTCGCCCGCGAGATCGACGAGGCATGGTTCCACGACGTCGCCACCGTCGGAGTCACCTCAGGGGCGAGCGTTCCGGAGAACCTCGTCCATGACGTGCTGCAGCTGCTGGCCGACTACGGATTCGACACAGTCGAAGAGGTCGTCACCGCCGAAGAGGACCTCATCTTTTCGCTGCCGAAGGAACTGCGCAAGCTCGGCTGAGCAATTCCGCTACGTGATGCGGCGGGGAGTTCCACGACTCAACGGAGTCGACAAACGCTGTCGATTCTCAGCTTGTCCCCGTCTGCCGATCACGCAGATGAGTCGGACCGCGTCCATCGAAGTCCATGGCCCGAGGGCGACTGAGTTCTTCTGCGCTGATGCCGCGAGTGCGAGTATCGAGTTCGGCCACGGCATCGAGTTCGTCGGCGACGATCCCGGTCGACGGGAACTTTCTGGCGGTCACGAGGAACCGGGACTCCATGGACGAAACGAACCGGTTGTAATCCTCGACCGAGCGGTCCAGGCTGGCCCCCATCCGTGACACATGAGTCACCAGAGTCCCGATGCGTTCGTAGAGTTCCGTGCCCAGCCGCAGCACCTCGGCCGCCGAGGTGGACATGTCCGCCTGCCGCCAGTTGAGCGCCACGGTCTTCAGCAGCACCAGCAGAGTCGCCGGTGAGGCGAGGACGACGTTCTTGCCCAGCGCATGATCGATCATCTTCGGATAGCTTGCCGCGGCCGCAGAGAGCAGGCCGTCGGTGGGCACGAAGCAGACGACGAAGTCGGGGGAGGCCTCGAATGCCTTCCAGTACTCCTTCGACGCCAGAGCATCGACATGTCGCAAGAGGGCGCGGGCATGGTCATGACCGCCCGCCCCGGCGTCGGCCGCTTCGCCGGAGTCCTCGTTCATCCGCGCCGACAGAGGAGTCTTCGCATCGATGACGATCGTGCCGCCGCCGGGCAGATGGACGACCATATCGGGGCGGTGGCGCTTACCGTCCCGGTCGGCGCTGACCTGCGTGTCGAAGTCGACGTGGGGGAGAAGGCCGGCATATTCGACGATGCGTTTGAGCTGGACCTCGCCCCAGTCGCCGCGGTGGGTCGTCGAATTCAAAGCGTTGGCCAGCGACCCAGTCGATTCCTGGAGGCGGAGGTTCTGTTGGCTGAGGTGCCCGATCTGGGAGTTCAGTCGGGTGATCTGTTCGATCTGCGTGCGGTCCTGGGAGCGCAGGTTCTCCTGCAGATTCTTCACGCTTGCCGCCAAGGGCCCGATGGCGGCAGTGATCTCACCGGCCATCTGCGCATCGGCCTCGAGGTCTTCGGTGCGCTCGGACAGGATGCGTGACGTGGTCTCGGCGCGAGTGAGTCTCTCGAGATAGCGGGAACGGGTGAGACTGCGGCCGAGGAGGAATCCGAGCGCGGCGGCGAGCACGATCGCCACGATGACGGCGATGATGACTGCGGATGCGGGGAAAGCATTCATGGTCCCAGGGTGACAGAGGGCACTGACACGAGAATTCGAGGACCACCTCGGCGACAGCTAGACTTGGATACCGTGGCTTTGACTATTGGAATCGTGGGACTGCCCAATGTCGGCAAGTCGACCATGTTTAACGCACTGACCAAGAACCAAGTTCTCGCGGCGAACTACCCGTTCGCGACGATCGAGCCGAACGTGGGCGTGGTCCCGCTGCCGGACGAGCGACTCACGCGATTGGCGGAGATCTTCGGCTCCGAACGCATCCTCAATGCCACCGTCGACTTCGTCGACAT
Organism: Brevibacterium sp.; assembly: GCF_052105255.1. NCBI lineage: Bacteria > Bacillati > Actinomycetota > Actinomycetes > Micrococcales > Brevibacteriaceae > Brevibacterium > Brevibacterium sp. The sequence goes on along the minus strand of NZ_JBQDYQ010000028.1, from coordinate 3,880 downwards.
CGCCGGAATCGTGCGCGGTGCCTCCGAAGGGGAAGGCCTGGGCAACCAGTTCCTCGCGAACATCCGCGAAGCCGATGCCATCTGTCAGGTCATCCGCGGATTCGTCGACGACGATGTCGTCCACGTCGACGGCAAGATCAGCCCAGCCGATGACATCGATACGATCAATACCGAGCTCATCCTCGCTGACCTGCAGACTCTCGAGAAGGCACGGCCGCGGATCGAGAAGGAAGTCAAGGGCAAGCGCGCTCCTGCCGAGCAGCTGGCCGCGATTGATGCCGCCACCGAGATCCTCGAAGGCGGGCGGACGCTCTACCAGGCGATGCAGGCCGACAAGTTCGATGTCAGTGCGCTGCGCGAGCTGCAGCTGATGACGGTCAAGCCCTTCCTCTACGTGTTCAACGTCGACGACGAGGTGCTCGCCGATGAGGATAAGAAGAACGAGATGCGGGCACTGGTGGCTCCCGTCGAGGCGATCTTCCTCGACGCGAAGTTCGAGTCCGAACTCGCCGAACTCGACGAGGAGGAAGCCCGGGAGATGCTCGAATCGACGGGCCAGGAGGAGAGCGGACTCGATCAGCTCGCCCGAGTCGGCTTCGATACCCTTGGTCTGCAGACCTATCTGACGGCCGGGCCCAAGGAATCCCGTGCGTGGACGATTCCGAAGGGCGCCACCGCCCCCGAAGCGGCCGGAGTCATCCACACCGACTTCCAGAAGGGCTTCATCAAGGCCGAAATCGTGTCGTTCGATGATCTCGACGCAAACGGTTCGATGGCTGCCGCGAAGTCCGCTGGCAAGGTCCGGATGGAAGGCAAGGACTACATCATGGCCGATGGCGACGTCGTTGAGTTTCGGTTCAACGTATAGGGAGCCGGCCTGACCAGAGGTTGTGTTGCTTGGGCCCTGCGGGCAAGGGATCTGAGTGTTCCGACCCAACGTCTGGCGATAGGTCCATAGATGCCTTCTGCGGCCCGAACACGTCTCTCGTTGTCGGTGGCCATAGCTAAGATTCCGGTGGACCTGCTCCACTGCGAAGGGACCACGATGGGGTTGAACTGGCCAGGCGTGTTCATGGGCGTAAACGAGCTGCCGGAACCGGAGCAGAAGATCTGCCAAGCAGTCGTCGATGAGTTCGGAGATACTTTGAAGGCCGAACTGGCTTCTTGCGGGCTGCCGCCTCATGCCTCCCCGTTTGTCGGCAGTTCTCGCTCATCGCCGTACGAGACAATTCGCAGATCTCGGTTGGGATTAGTCCGGCCACGGGTATGCCGCAGGTGGGCTGGCTGGACCGCCTGAACGACCGTTATGCGCTCTCAGCTATGGTCGACATACTGCAGAACCAACAGGGGTGGCCGGTTACGGCGGTGGTACCGTTGCCTCTGCCCGGCAGCCCCCAGCGATCTACCGTCGCGCTGCGAGTCGCAGCAGAACACGCACCCGAAATGGAGACCATGATTACGCTCGGCAAGCTCGGTGATATCAGCCATGGTCGACACCTTGAAAACGATCTCCGCCGCTTTCGCGAAGATCACCCCGAGCCGAGCCGCAACGTCTTCGTCATGATGCGCTTCGCCGACACTGTGCAGACGAACCAGATCTACGAGTCGGTCAAGGGTGCACTCGCAGAGTTGGGGATGACTGCTGTGCGAGCCGATGATAGGGACTACACCGGGGAGCTGTGATCCAACATCGAGTTGTACCTCACCGGCTGTCAGTACGGCATCGCGGTCTTTGAAGACGCCGAGCAACGCGACTTCAACCCAAATGTGTCGCTGGAGCTGGGCTATCTAATGGGCGGAGGTAAGCGAACGTTGCTCTTGAAGGAGAAGCGGTTGCCGCGGGTCCCCTCAGACGTGGTTCACCGTCTCTACAAGGAGGTTGACATTCTCGATATCGATAGTTAGATCAATTGTGAGATCAAGCGATGGATCAGCGTCGACCTCGGCCCGAATTTCTAGCTTCCGCGGATCCGTCGAGTAACAAGATCCCGGAGAATGTTCACGTCAGATGGCCGTAAGTGTCGAAGGGCCGTGGAGTTTAGGTTTTCAATCTAGCCTCTGGCGTGGGGACGAGCAATTTCCTGTATCGGCAAGCAACCTGTGGAAGAAGTTGGAGCTGCTCACACCACCATTGTCCCCGGTGGGCTGTCAGACGGCCGAAGGCCAAGCAGGCCGCTCCTTGGACGGACAAGAACCTCGGCAGCATCGCTTCCAAAGGTCTTGCGACGGTAGGTGTTGGAGAGCGTCTGATGATCACTGGTTGGCGATCCTTGGCGACGCAGACGTTGTTCTGGACGATGTACACCTCGACGTAGTGGCTCCCCACAAACGCCGTGCTCTCGTATTGGGTGGCCCCGCCCACTATGACGTCACCACGTGGCTGGCCTGCCCGGACAGCTTCCGAACCGTGGTTCTTCACCTTCCAATAGACCTCGTAAGGTCCTGTGACATCTAGGTCTCGCAACTCGAAGTCGATCGTTCGATCCTTCTGCACTCGGTCTCCGCGGCGGGGTAGGTCATACGCTCGTGCAACTCCGGCGCGGCAGGCCCCTCCGATCAAGGTGACGCGATTCTCCAATCGGATCGGAATGCGCAGCGTTGTGTCGATGAACTGTTCGGCGGGCAACGACTTCTGCGCAGCCTCGACAGCCGGCTTATTGAACGACGGTCCGAAGGCGTCCTGCCAGGCTGCCACGAAGTCGTTGACAGTCTCAGCGTCGTACGTCTCCCGCATCTTCGTGGGGTAGCGGAGAATCTGGGCCCGGAAGTTCGAGTATCCATCCTGGTCCCATCGTTCCCGGAAATCTCAGCCGGTGCTTGCCGGATCATAAATCGACGGCATCGTCGGGTTGGAGTGCAGGTAGTCGTTGAGGTCTTCGATGATGTGCACGAGCGCTGTCGCGATGTCGCCGTAGTACTCCGGATCGTCCGCGGAGCGCCAGCTGTCGATGGAGTTACCGACTAGGATCGTGAGTAGCACGGACTTGATGGAGAACGTCGCTTTCGTATCGCGCAGGTACTTCAGTAGTCGCAGTACTGCCTCAATGCGACCTCCACCAGCGATGCGGGGGCTGGCCTAGGGTGGGCGCCATGGCGAAGCCCCCCGCCCGCATCGCGGGCGACCTCCTCGACGAGCACGGCAGCACCTACGCCCGGCAGGCGGGCATCGATCTGGACGATCGTCTTGCGCCCCTCTTCCAGCTGCTCGTGCTCGCCAACCTCCTGTCCGCGTGGATCGGGGCGGACATCGCGGTGGCCGCCGCGCGTGAGCTGTGGGACGCCGGCCTCACCACCCCCGCGCATATGCGCGCCTCGATTCACCGTCAGCGCGTCGCCGCGCTGAGCCGCGCCGGCGACCGCCGCTGCGACGAGAGCACTGCGACCCGCCGGGGCCGCATGTCCGAGCAGCTGCTCGCGGACTACGACGGTGACCTGCGCCGGCTGCGTGCAGCGGGGCACGCGGAGCCCGCGGCCCTGAGCCGCCTGCTGCGCGCCTTTCCCGGCATCGGGCCCGCCGGGGCGCAGATCTTCCTGCGCGAGGTCCAGGGGATCTGGTCCCTCCCGCCGGTCTTCGATGCCAAGGCGCTCGAGGGCGCGCGCCGGGCGGGGCTGCCCGCCGAGCCCTAGGCGCTGGCCGGGCTTGTCGCACCCGCCGACCGGGCGCGGTTCGCCGCCGCGCTCGTGCGCCGCGCGCTGCGGAAGTAGCCCCGGACGCGAGGGGAGCGGGCGCAGGGGCGCGCCCTTGCCGAGCGCGGAAAAATGAGTACACTCAAAAATAGGCGCGCAGGTTGCGCGGCTGCCGCCCCGGCGGCTTATCGAGGAGGGACACCATGAGCGACATCGCCCGCGTCACCGTGCTGGGCGCCGGAGTGCTCGGCGC
>NZ_JBQDYQ010000027.1:0-45299 GCF_052105255.1 Brevibacterium sp. | reverse complement strand
CGATGGCCCGGTGGGAATGGGTGCGGTGGATCAAGGCGACGAAGAACGCCGATACTCGCGCGCGCCGTGTCGACGTCGCAATCTCGAAGCTCGAGTCCGGCAAACGTCGTCCCTGCTGCTTCGATCTGTCCTCATGTACGGACCCGGAACTGTCGAAGAGCGGAAAGCTCCTCGGGCGGGCCTGAGCCAGGAACCGTCCGACCGACTCACCCGCCCGGCGCCCGTCACTCCGGCGGCGGAGCCCGCAGCACGGCACGTGACGGGTGCACAGTCAGCGTCAGTCGGTTCGGGTGTGATCCCGGCTGCGAGCAGTCCGTCGACAAGGCGGTCGTCGTAGTCGAGCCCCGCCGAATTCACCGAGGCGTCCGTCCCGGCATTGGGAATGACGCGGGCCCAGGAGATTGAGAACCGGTACCGGTCGACACCGAGGTCGGCAAGCATCGCAACGTCGTCATCGAGGCGGTGGCAGCTGTCGCGACCGGGTTCGGCCGTGCTGCCGTCGATGATGTTGCCGGGAGTGTCTACAAAGTCATCCCACATGCTGCGACCGCGACCATCTGCGCTGCGCGCCCCTTCGATCTGGAAGGCAGCTGTGGCCGCAGAGAAGTGCATTCCGGCCAAAGTCTCGACATTGCCTGGAAGATTCCCCACCATGAGTCGAATATGTCACGGTTGGTGAGGCCCTGCAACAGATGTTCCGAAACCTTGCACCCAGGTCTTCGCTCTGCGAGGACGCCGGGCGGCGCGTAGGGGGCGTCGCGAACGGTCAGCTCAGGTCTGATCGCGCCGGGAGGATCGGGTGTGCCAGAAGGAGAATCAGTCGGCTTCAGCGGCAATCGCCGCCGATGCCCACACGAGCGGGATCTGCAATGGCAGTCTCGCACAGGCGATGGCTCGGCCCTTCGGATTGTCCCACTGCTTGACCACTGTGTAGATGTTGGCCGGGAAGACGCCGATCATGAGTGCGGCAGAAGCGACACCGCCGAGACTCCGGGTGGCCGGGTTGGCCAACAGCCCTGCACAACCGAGTTCGGCGACGCCGCTGGCTAAGGTCCAGAAACGTGGATTGCCCAACCGAGGCGGGACGATGGAGTCAAAGAGCCTGGGTCGGGCGAAATGGGCAACCCCGGCAAGGCCCAGGACGCCGGTCATGATCGCCGTCTTCGTGTTCATTCCACGTCCGTCCTGACTCGGCTCGCTTCGACGCGCCGCCTGACCCGGCGTCCGGCTTCGATTGCATGAGGTCCACAACGCAATATTCGGCGTCGAACGAGTCGACGGAGAGATGCGTGGAGCTAAGGGGAATCGAACCCCTGACCTTCTCATTGCGAACGAGACGCTCTACCAACTGAGCTATAGCCCCTTCTCGGCTTCAGCTTACGCCTGCCCCCGGCCCTTGATCAAAATCGCACGAGCGGTATGGGACCTCGTGAGGCACAGTGTGTCAGCTGGGGCGGGCCCGGTGGAGCCACTTGAAGTCGGCGAGTACAGTCGACAGAGAGTCCCCTCTGCGAAAGGACCGACAATGGCAGAAGAATTCGGAACAGTCGTCATCGGCGCAGGCCTGGCAGGAGGCACCGTGGTCGAATCGCTGCGGGATGCCGGTTACACCGCTCGGATCGCGCTCGTCGGCAGCGATCCCGCGGCTCCGTACTACCGCCCGGACCTGTCGAAGAAGGTGATGATCGAGGGTTCGGATCCCGCCGACTCGGCCCTCCGAGGAGAAGACTGGTACTCGGCCCACGAAGTCGAGACGTTCTTCGGGACCTCGGTGACCGCGGTCGACACAGATGCTCAGACCCTCACACTCGACGACGGCGGTGACCTGTCCTATGGTCAGGTGATCCTCGCGACCGGATCGGTGCCCCGAACTCTCGATGTCCCCGGCGCTCAACTGGGCAATATCCACACTCTCCGCGACGCAGGGGATGCCGTGGCCATCCGGTCCCAGTTCGGTGAGGGCAAGGAAGTCGCGATCATCGGCGGCGGCTGGATCGGCCTCGAAGTTGCGGCCGCAGCGAAGTCCCACGGCTGCGATGTCACGGTCATCCTCCACACCGATGCTCCCCCGCTCTCCGGTACGCTCGGCCAGGAACTCGGAGAGTACTTCGAAGACCTGCACCGAAAGAACGGAGTGAACTTCCTCAAGAACGCGGACACGACAGCTTTCACCGGTGACTCCGCGGTCGAGGGCGTCGAGACGACCGCCGGAAGTGTTCCCGCCGATCTCGTCGTCATCGGAATCGGCGCCGATCCTGCCATCGATCTCGCCTCCTCGGCGGGATTGGCCACCGACAACGGCGTGATCGTCGACGAACAGATGCGCACCTCCGACGGCAGTATCCTCGCCATCGGCGATATCGCGAACGCGAAGAACGTTCTGCGCGGTGAACGTCTGCGCGTCGAGCACTGGGACAATGCCGTTCGCCAGGCCGAGGTAGCGGCCTCGACGATCAGCGGCGGGACCAAGGCCTACGATTGGCAGCCGTACTTCTACACCGACCAGTTCGACCTCGGAATGGAATACGTCGGACGCGGAGACCCCGCGGACGACGTCGTCATCCGCGGCGACAAGTCCAGCGGCGAATTCATCGTGTTCTGGCATCGCGACGGCACGGTCACTGCGGCCATGAACGTCAATGTCTGGGACTACGGCGACGAGCTCCGCGCCCTCATCGGCAAGGAAGTCAGCGCCGATCGGCTGGCCGACGAACAGGTGCCGGTCGGCGAACTCTGAGTCCGAAGGGCTCGGGGACTCGCCGATCGTGTCTCCTCGGGTCTCGCGATCATTCTCGATTCGGCTCTGGCATCCTGGTAGACATGGATTCGCTCTTCGCCGATGAGGCTTTCGACCGCCGCCCGAGAATCGTCGCCCCCGGCGCGGTCTGGGTGCCGGGCTTCCTCACCGCCGAGGCACAGCAGTGGATCATCGCCCGCTACGCCGAATGGCAGTCCGGTCCGGTTCCTCCCCATGCGACGACGATCGCAGGGCATCCGATGAGTGTCACGACGATCGGGCTGGGCTGGCATTGGCAGCCCGGGCGCTACGACCGCCGCGCCGTCGACGTCAACGACAAGGTGGTGCTGCCCTTCCCCGATTGGATGACCCGTCTGGGCCGCCAGGTTCTGCAGTCCACAGCAGCGGTCGTCGAGGCCGCACCGGATCTCGCCCCGGGTACCGCCGCCGCGTGGGGCTTCGACCCTGCCGACTACCACCCGGATGTAGCTCTCGTGAACTACTACGACGAGCACGCGAAGATGGGCATGCATCAGGACAAGGACGAATTCGACCCTGCGCCGGTCGTCTCCCTGTCATTGGGCGATACATGCCTCTTCCGGTTCGGGAACACGGAGACCCGCAATCGTCCCTTCGAGGATCTGCGCTTGGCCTCGGGTGACGCCTTCGTCTTCGGCGGCCCTGCCCGCTTCGCCTACCACGGGGTCAGGTCGATCCAGCCGGGAACCGCACCGGCCGCGGGACGGCTGGACCACCTCGGCGGGGGCAGGATCAACATCACGATGCGCACGACCGGACGGGACTGAGCCCACGCGTTCGGTCGCCCGGCAGACCCGACTGATTGAGTCGGATCAGGAGTCCTTCGCCTCGGGGTCGATGTCGACAACCCCTTCTGGCGGCGTTGCCAGCCGATTGGGTGACGTCTTCCGGAACACCGGCTGTCCTGACAGCACCGTCGACCTGGCCAGGGTATTGCTCGCGACCGAGGACACGATGATCAGGCACAACACTGCGATGACGGCCATGATCAGCGAGAACCAGGAGAACCCGGACGAATAGAGGTCGAAGATGAAGGCCGCAATGACGATGAAGGGCATGCCCAGGCCCGTAGCCGGCGAGAACACGTTGATCCGCGACAGGGCGTCGCGAACACGGAACATCGCCAGCGCGGAGCTGAGCAGCAGCAGGGATCCGGTGATGCCGAAGATCCCGACGAGGGTCGTGGCCAGTGCTTCATTCATCAGCGGTGCCCCCTCGTGAGGATGCGCGACAGAGCGATCGTGGCGAGGATCCCCACCATGGAGGACAGGAAGACCACGTCGAGGACGATCGACGAGGCCACCATGATGCCGAGCATCGTGACGATCGCGATGGCCGAGAAGTAGATGAGGTCCGAAACCACTGCACGTGAACCCTGATCGCGGGCCGTGAGCACGCGGATGAGGCCGATGATGATAGCGACGGCGAGGATGACCGAGCAGATGCCGGCGATGACGATCATGGATGCCCTCCCTGCAGATCGGTGTGTGGACCCGGCGCACGTCCACGGGTCATGGACAGCAGCCGCGACTCCATGTCGATGAGCCCGTCGAGAGCGGATTCCTCCGACTCCTCGAACAGGGCGTGGACGAAGATCACCGGCGGGGTCGTCGACGTGCCGGCCGCGATCGCTGTGACCAGCGTGCCGGGCGTGATGGTGATCGACGACGCGAACAGGGTGACTTCGAGGTCGGTGGCGCAGCGCATCGGCAGCTCGACGATCATCGGCTGGGCATAGTCGCTGCGGAAGAGTCGGGCGACGACGGTCGCCGACCCCGTGATGATCGCCCGGACGATGAAGCCGACGTAGAAGATGCCGTGGATAAGACGCATCACGGTGCCATCACCGCCTCAATATAGTCACTGTGATCGAGCAGACCCTCGGCTCCCCGGAGTGTGAGGTCGAGCAGAGGCTCCGGGAAGCAGAAGAGCGCAACGGAGAGTCCGATCATGATCGTCGCCGGCACCAGCAGACGGGCGGGGATGCGCACGCTGCGCATGATCGGTTCGGCCGGGGCACGCCCGGTCTCCGCCGAGTCCGGACGGTACGTCTGCATCGGCGGTCCCCAGAAGGTGTTGCGCCAGGTGCGCTGAAGCGCCAACAGGCTGATCACTGCGCCCGCGACGATGGCTGAGACAAGGACCCATCCGAAGCCGCCGCCGGTGTCCGTGGAGGCCCGGATGAGTCCGACCTTGCCCCACAGGCCCGAGGTCGGCGGAAGACCGACCAAGGAGAAGACCCCGAGGATCATGAGGATGGTCGCCCATCGCTCGCGGGAGGCGAGCCCGGACAGCTTGCGGAAGGATCCGGTGCCGTAGGTCTGTTCGACCGCGCCCATGATGAGCAGCAGGCCGGCCATCGTGATCATGTGGTGCATCATGTAGAAGGCACCGGCGCCGAGGGCCGCCGAGGTCAGCAGGGTGACGCCGACGAGGATGTGGCCGACGCCGGCAGTCATCTCGAATCCGAGCACATTGCGCACCCGCACCTGTCCGAAGCCGGAGACCGCACCGATGAGGATGCTCGCCACCGCGACGATGAGCAGGACCGTCGCCCACGGGGCGGGTTCACCGTAGACAGTGGTGTAGATGCGGTAGATCGCGTAGAGCCCGACCTTCGAATGCAGCCCGGAGAACAGCGACATCATGCCCGCCGAGGTGTTCGGATAGCTGCGGACGAGCCAGCCGTGGAAGGGCGCGCCGCCGGCCTTGATGAACAGCGACAGCAGCACCACGCCCAGCGCGATCCCTGCCTGGCCGGTCGGATGCCCCTGACCTGCCAGAACCGCGAGGTTGACCGTGCCGGTGGCACCATAGACGAATCCGACGCCGATGAGCAGCATCGTCGAGGTCAGCAGGTTGACCATCACATAGAGTCGTCCGATCCCGAGCCTGCGCCAGGTGCCGGTGACGGCGATGAGGGCGTAGGCGGGCAGCATCATCACTTCGACGAAGACGAAGAGGTTGAACAGATCACCGGTCAGCAGCGCACCATAGACTCCGGTGAGCATCATCATGATGAGCGCCGGAACGAACCGGTACTGATCCTCTCCGGTGGAGATGAGGAACAGGCTGCTAACGAACGCGACGAGTGAGGTGAGCACGAGCATGAGCGCAGTGAACGTGTCCGAGACGAACACGATCGCCAGACCGGGCACATAGTCGCCGACGGAATGGGCGATCACCGGGGTCGAGCCGTGCAGGCCGAGGAGCCCGATCCCGCTGCCGCCGACGAACACGGGAACAGCGAGCAGGAGCAGTCGGTCGAAGGTGCGTGAGGTGATGAGCACACTCAACGCGGAGGCCAGGAGCGGGAGGCCGATGAGCAGGAGGAGCAGGGCTGAATTCATGAGTCGCGCTCCTCCCCCGTCTCGGGGCTGCGTTTCTGGTCGTCGTCATGGCCGAGCACGGCCAGAGCGAGCATGAAGATCGTCACCGCCAAAGTGATGACGATGGCGGTGAGGACGAATGCCTGAGGCAGCGGGTCGGCCGCTTCGGCAAGGGAACCGCGCCCGGCCAGAGGTTCGCCTCTCCAGGCGCCGACACCGGCCGAGAGCAGGATGAAGTTCGCTGCGTGGGAGATGAGGGTGAGTCCGAAGACTCCCCGCACCATGGAGCGCTGCATCATGAGGTAGACGCCTCCGGCAGTGAGGACGCCGATCGTCAGTGCCAGGATCATGCTTCCTCCCCATCTCCGCCGGCCGGTGAGTCCCCGCGGAGGATATGCGTCGAGTTCGCCCGCACCTTCGCTTCCTCGGAATCCTCAGCGCCGCGACGGCGGCTGCGTTCGGGGCGTTCCCCGCGGATTGCCTCCATCGGACCGCTCAGCTCACCGTAGAGCAGCTCATCGGCACGTTCGCGGGTGCGTTCGACGTCGCGTCGGATGATGCCGTTGGTGAGCACGTCGTCACCGGCCGGAGTCGCCGCGGAGTCCGAGACGCCGAGGAGGTTGAACGAGAGCAGCATGAGTCCGAGCACCGCCAGGTAGACGCCGACATCGAAGAGCATCGACGTCGTCCAATGCTGACCGGCGAACTCGGCGTGCATCGGGTGGAGGAACGAACCGGCGAACAGGAGACCGATGATGCCGGTGACCACTGCCGTGGCGACGCCGGAGCCGATGAGGTACAGGGGTGCCCGCGGCGGACCGATCGCACGATCCTTCGGCGTCGACAGGTAGGCCAAGCCGATGACGGCTGAACCGACGAGCGCGGCGATGAATCCGCCGCCCGGGGAATTGTGACCACGCCAGAAGATCAGCAGTGAGGTCACCGCCAGCAGCGGACCGAGGACCTTCAGCGTCAGCTGCAGCGGGATGACGTTCGGCCACGCCTCGTGGACGCCGCGGTACGCAGTGGTGCCCTTGGGGCGGATGGACACCCACGGAGGCCGCGGCGGTTCCGGGATGTTCTCGGCCGGCGGGTCGATGAACTTGTCTTTGACCGTCGACATCACAGCGACGATCGCGATTCCGGCCATGCCGAGGACGGTCAGCTCACCAAGGGTATCGAGGGCACGGAATTCGACGAGGATCGTGTTGACGATGTTGTTTCCGCCGCTGATCTCCGGAGCCTTGTCGAGATAGTACAGACCGAGGTCGGAACGTTCCCGCCGGCCGTTGAGCACCAGGGTGAGTCCGGCCGCGCTGGCACCGACGATGACCGCAAAGACAAGGCGCGGAGTCTGTTTGCGCTTCGGGTACTTCCAGAACGAACGGGGAAGTTTCTGGAGCACGAGCATGATGACGATGATCGTCATCGCTTCGACGAGCAGCTGGGTCAGGGTGACGTCGGGGGCGCCGAGAGCCAGGATCTGCACGGTGGCGAGGATGCCGATGGCAGACAGCGCCACAACGGTCGTCAGACGCGAATGCGAGGTGCACAGGACGAGGACTGCCACGGTGATGAGGACGAGCAGGATGACGTCCACCGGACGGCTGAGATTCTGCTGCAGCGGCGGCAAGTCGGCGAAGACGACGGGAATCGAGCCGAAGGCGAGCACGCTCAGACCGCCCAACGACATCGCCAGATAGGGTCCGGAGTTCATCGGGCGGACGAAGGCGGCAAGTCCGTGTCCCAGACGTTCGAGGCCCGCCGTCAGCGAGTCGATGACATCGGCCCCGTCGAACGGCAGCGTGGCCTTGTGGAAGAAGACGAAGACGCGTGACCGACGGAGAATGAGGACCACCCCGATGGCGATGATGAGTCCCGAGGCGAGCAGTTCGATGTTGACTCCGTGCCACAGCGCCAGATGTACGTGTTCGGTGGCCTTCGGCACTGCCGCCCGCACCACATGGTCGAGCGGAGTGTCGAGGAGGAAGAGGACGAAGCTCAGCGGAATCGAGGCCAGGATCGGCAGCGCCGCCGCGATGAGCATGACGGGAGAACCACGGTGGATGTCACCCGACTCGGGTTCGCGCCCGTCGATGAAGCTGCCCCAGACGGTCTTCGCACAGTAGGCGAAGGTGAGCACGGAGGCTCCGACCGCGACGAGCAGAGCCACCCACCCGGCCCAGGGACCGCCCGGAGTCTCTCCGAGCGCCGTGAACATGGCTTCCTTCGACACGAATCCCAACAGCGGCGGAATCCCGGCCATGGACGCACAGCCGATGATCATCACCGTGAACGCCGCCGGAGCGGACCGCATGAGTTTCGGGATCCGCGCGAGGTCGCGGGTGCCGGCGAGGTGGTCGACGACTCCGACCATCATGAACAGACCGGACTTGAACAGTGCGTGAGCGATGACGTGGAGGGTGGCGGCAGCGATGGCGGCCTCGGTGCCGACACCGATGACGGCAGTGATGAGACCCAGCTGCGACACCGTCGAATAGGCCATGAGCTTCTTCACGTCATGTTGGTTGAGTGCGAACCAGCCGCCAAGACATGCAGTGAGAAGTCCCGCCGTCACGAGCAGAACGTTCCACGCCGGCGTGGCGTGGAAGGTCGGTGAGAACCGCAGCATGAGAAAGATGCCGGCTTTGACGACGGCTGCGGCATGCAGATAGGCCGAGACCGGGGTGGCGGCTGCCATCGCATCGGGCAGCCACGGGTGGAAGGGGAACTGCGCGGACTTCGTCATGGCCGCGACGCCGACGAGCAGAGCCACAAGCGTCGTGACCTCGGGCTGGCCGGCCCACACCGGGGAGCTGATCGCCTCGGCGAGATTCGTCGTCCCGGTCACCGCGATGATCACACCGGTGGCCACCAGCAGGCTGAGGCCTCCGATGAAGGTGAACAACATCGTCCGCAGGGCCGGTGCCTGTCCGGGAGATCCGGACCTGGCGATGAGGAAGAAGGACGCCAGGGACGTCAGCTCCCAGCACACGAACAGCACGAGCACATCGTTGGTGAGCACGAGCGCGACCATGGAGAACGTGAAGATCACCATCAGCCAGTAGAAGCTCGTGTTCCGTCCCGGGCTGAGGTAGCGGGTCGAATAGATGAACACGACTGCCCCGATGATCAGGGCGATGTAGGTGAACACGACACCGATGCCGTCGGCTCGCAGAGCCAGGTCGACGCCGAGACTGGGAATCCACGGGTAGGCCGTCTCGGGATTGTTCCCGGCCATCACCTCGGCGGCGGTGGGGGTGAACAGAGCTGCCACGCCCACATAGGCGGTGGCGAGCGGCCAGCCGCTCTCCCGGCCGGCGAAACGAGTGAGGACCGGGGTGAGCACGACCAGTCCCGCCAGAGCGATCAGCGTTAGGATCATGAACGGGCCTCAACGGCCGCGGGCACAGGTGATGATTCCTTCACTCACTGATCCTTCGTCGCAGAATACGCATTCGGACAGACACAGACTTTCGAATAATCAGACTATCGACTCGGAGTTCCATGAGCAAAAGCACACAGAGCCGTCACCTCTCCCCGAGGCTGTCGGTCTTCTTCGACGCGCGCTTCACCCGCACCGATCACCACGACGGGATCTCCCGGTACGGTTCGTGTCTGCTCTCGGCCCTGCTCGAAGCCGTCGGAGGCACGGAGATCGACGTCACCGTCATCATCAGCGACCGGTCCCAGCTGGCGCTGCTGCCCGATTGCGCATGGGTCGAGCTGTCAGACCCCGCCTCCCCCGCCGAGGTGGCCATCGCCGGAAAGCTCAATGCCCTGGGAGCCGATGTCGTGTTCTCCACGATGCAGACGATGGGCTCCTTCGGTCGCCGGTACGGGCTCATTCTCACCATCCACGACCTCATCTACTACTCCCACCCCAAGCCGCCCGGCGATCTGCCCTTGCCGGTGCGGCTGCTGTGGCGGGCGTACCATCTGAGTTTCTTCCCGCAGCGGCTGCTGCTCAACCGAGCCGACGCCGTGGCGGCGGTGTCCGAGACGACGAAGGACCTCATCGCCGCTCATCACCTGACGCGCAGGCCGGTGCAGGTGGTATCCAATGCCGCCGAGGTGGCCGCCACCGCCGCGCGGACCGTGAACCGGCACGATGCGAAAACACTCCTGTACATGGGCGCATTCCTGCCGTACAAGAACGTTGAGACCCTCATCCGCGCCCTCGAGCACCTGCCGGGGTGGACTCTGCACATCGCCAGCCGCATCGATGGACGTCGGGAAGCTCAGCTGCGGGCCCTCATCCCCGACCGAGCGAAAGTCGTCTTCCACCGAGGAGTCAGCGAAGAGGAGTATGCGCGCCTGCTCGACGAATCGACGGCTCTGGTCACGGCCTCGCGCGAAGAGGGATTCGGGCTGCCCGTGATCGAGGCGATGGCTCAAGGCGTGCCCGTGGCCGTCTCGGACATCCCGATCTTTCGGGAGATCGCCGCCGAGGCGGCCGAATACTTCGACCCCGAGGACCCGCAGTCGATCGCCGAGGCGATCACCCGGCTCACTCACGCCGAAGGATGGGCGGGGAAGTCCGCGGCCGGACAGGTGCAGTCACAGACCTTCGATTGGGCGAGATCGGCGGACTCGCTGGTCGGGCTCATCAGGGACGTCGCAGCGACCCGGACGACGGAGAACTGAGTCAGCAGGGTCGCGGGCCGCCCGCCGTCTCAGCGGGAGGCCGCGCCCCAGCTGCGCAGCACCCAGTTCTCGCCGGCGAATCCGAATTCTCCGTGACCGCAGTTGCCGAGGACGCCGAGCCGGCCGGTCCCGTTCATCTCCAGCAGGATTTCGGCGGCTGCCCGCAGGACAGCACCGTGGGCGACGATGGCGATCGTCTCGGCGTCGGTCGACCCCACGATCTCGGAGATGGCATCTGCGACGCGGCGGCCGGACTGGGAACGGGACTCTCCGCCGGGCGGACTGACATCGGCGCCGGAGGCCCATTCGGCGAGTTCGTCCGGCCAGGTTTCGGCCACCTCGGCGCGGGTACGACCTTCCCACTCACCGAAAGCGGTCTCGCGCAGGCGATCGTCGCGCAGGGGTTCGCGACTGACGAGCCTCGCCAGGCTGTCGGAGGTCACCGCTGCACGGGAGAGGTCGGAGGAGACGATGAGTTCCGGATCGAGTTCGGCGAGGCGCCGGGCGGTCTGTTCGGCTTGAGCTCGGCCCGTGTCGTTGAGGGGGACGTCGGACTGTCCCTGGAAGCGACCGGCGACGTTGAAGTCTGTCTGTCCGTGACGCCAGAACAGAACCGTCTTCGTCATTCGCGCGAGCCGGGTTCGGGCAGCTGCAGGTCGATGACCGGAACGTCTTTCCACAGCCGCTCGAGCGCATAGTATTCGCGCTGTTCGGCGGAGAAGACATGGACGACGATCTCTCCGAAGTCGAGCAGCACCCAGTCCCCTCCCCGACCTTCGCGGCGCAGCGGGGTGCGGTCGTGGACGAGCTGCAGCTCTTGTTCGACCGCGTCGATGATCGCACCGATCTGGCGTTCGTTGTCGGCCGAGACGATGAGGAATGCGTCGGTGATGTAGAGCGTGGAGCTCACATCGAGGCCGATGATGTCGGTTCCGAGCTTCTCGTCCGCGGCTTTGGCGGCGGTTCGAAGCAACTGGGTGGATTCGGCGATCTCGCTCACAAGATCCTTTCGCATGGATGCGGTTGTTCAGGTGGTGTGTCCCCGTGTGCTGCTCAGAGGAACATGACGAGGGCGATGACGATGAGGGCCAAGGCGAAGAACGCGGCGACGCCGAGGACGATATAGGGCATCTTCGAGGGCTCTTCGCCCATGAGGATCTGTCCGTCCTGACCGGTGACCGAGCTGGCACGGATGCGTGAGCCGGGAGGATTCTCGGTCTCTTCGTCTTCGTAGTCGGCATTCGGCAGCGACCAGGCTTCGGGCACTGCGTCCATCGGGCGGGTCTCCGGGTTGGCGGCCAAGGCGCGTGCCGCGTCCTCGGAGCCTGCGTCACCCGGCGACTGATCTGCGCCGTCGGACGCCGTGCCGGTCTGCGACTCTTCGCTGCGGACAGAGTCCGGGGTCTGCTGTCGCTGAGTTTCGCTCCCGCGCGCATCATCGACTTCGGGGACCTGAGCCGACGCGGCGGTGACGACGCGCACTCCGGACGTCGAGGGAGGCTGCACGATCGGCATCCGTCGCGAACGGGAGGCGGGCTCGGGCTCGCTTGCGACATCTTCCTCGGGCGTCGCAGCCGGCCCTCCCGCGGGAGCCGCCCCGTCCGCGGGAACGGGTTCGTCTGCGGGAACAGGTTCGTCTGCGGGAACGGCACCAGCGACAGCATCCGAGTCTGCCTTGTCGGCCGAACCGTTCTGATCCGCCGAATCGGTCTGGTCCGCGGCATCAGCCGGCTTCTCATTCTCGGACTCGTCTCCGAGCGACGGAGCATCTGCGTCGAGGACCGAGTACGGCATCGACAGCGCGTCGTAGGGCTCGCTGTCCACGGTCGTCGGGCGCGGTGCCGAGTCAGCAGTGACAGGGGCCTCGAAATCACGGGCGGCGACCTCTTCGGTGTCTCCCCCGAAACCGGCAGTGTCATAGGACTCGTGCTCGGTGCTCGAGGCATTCGCATCCGTGCTCGACGCTGCCGAGGCATCTGCGGGGTCCGCGGCGACGTCCGTGTCGGCTGCGTCTGACTCGACGGCGTCCGAGCCGGTGGCTTCCGACTGTGTGGCCTCCGGTCCCGGGACCTCCGGGATCGGACCGATCAAGCGGCCCTCGGCAGCGGCCTGGCGTTCGGCCAGTTCCTGCTCGTCGGCCACAACCGGCATGGCGCCGGTGGACAGATCGCCGTTCAGCGACAGTCCGTGCTCGCGCAGGTACCGCTTCTTCTCGGCTCGGGTCTGGAAGTGCGGCAGCGGAGTCCGAGTCGGGTCGAGACGGTCCTCGGCATTGACCGGGGGCCGCGACTCCTGCGGGTGGTCAGATGCCAGGGCACCGCGTTCGTGGCTGGTCCGCGGCAAAGGATCGGGGTCGATACGCGAGGCGGTCTCATCGCTGGTCTCGGCAGCGGGTTTCGCATCGGGCTTCTTCGGGGGCAGCGGACTGAGGAGACCCGCGCGAGAGTTCGGAGCCTCCTTCGGCGGCTCAGGAACCTCTCGTGCTTCGAACGCCTGTTCCGCCGCCAGCCGCTCGGCTTCTCGCCGTGCTCGACGTGACGTGAACTGCTCCTCAGCCATTCTCACTCCTGTACAACTTGTATTTCGCGATGTACTGCACTACACCGTCCGGCACGAGGTACCAGACGGGTGCACCTTCCATCACCCGTTGTCTGCAATCCGTGGACGATATCGCCAGTGCAGGGATCTGCACGAGACTCAGCCGATCGACCGGCAGTCCTTCACCATGGAGTTCGTGCCCGGGCCGACTGACCCCGACGAAGTGGGCCAGGGAAAACAGCTCATCCACATTCTTCCACGTCAGAATCTGGGCCAAAGCGTCCGCGCCGGTGATGAAGAACAACTCGGTATCGGCACCATAGCTGCGAGCGAGGTCCCGCAGCGTATCGATCGTGTACGTCGGGCCCGGTCGGTCGACATCGGCTCGAGAGACGGTGAACCGGGGATTCGATGCCGTCGCGATCACTGTCATCAGGTACCGGTGCTCGGCGCTGCTGACCTCTTCGACGTCCTTCTGATACGGCCGTCCCGTGGGGACGAAAACCACCTCGTCGAGGTCGAAGGTTGCCTGAACCTCACTGGCCGCAACAAGGTGGCCGTTGTGGACGGGGTCGAAGGTGCCGCCCATGACACCGACTCTGCGTCTGTGCTCTGCCATATCAGTGGCGGTGCGAGATGCCCTTCCACGACCGAGACACAAGGCCCATCGTGATGAAGATCGCCAGGGTGATGAGTCCGTACCAGATCGGATCCATCGGCAGCTCGACGTGGGCGGCGTGTTCCCCGCCCTCGGCTGCGGCGGCCATAATGGCTGCGTTCACGTCTATTCTCCTTACTCAGTGTCCGACGCGCACAAGCGCATCGGCGTCATTACCTTCTCAGTTTCTCATGAACGACCCAGGAATCCGGCATCGACATGACATCTTCCTCTTCCGACGGCTTCCCTGATCGGGAGGTCACCAACCGCTTGGTCGGGTGTCGGAATCGCTGGAGATTCAGGAACGGACCTGGCCGTTGCCCATCATCACCCACTTCGTCGTCGTCAGCTGTTCGAGTCCCATGGGACCGCGCGCATGCAGCTTCTGGGTGGAGATCCCCACCTCTGCGCCGAAGCCCAGTTCTCCCCCGTCGGTGAAACGGGTGGAGACGTTGACCCCGACCGCTGCGGCATCGATGGCGGCGACGAAGGTGTCCGCGTTGTCGAGATCCTTCGTCACGATCACTTCGGTGTGGCCGGAGCTGTAGGCGCGGATGTGGTCGATGGCCTCTTCGATCCCGGAGACGAGTTTGATCGCGATCTCCAGTCCCAGGTACTCCTTGGCCCAGTCGCGTCGCGACACCCGGCGAACCTTCATCCCTGCGGGGGCCATTGCTGAGACGTCCGAGTCGGCGTGAACGATGACGCCGGCGCCGTCGAGCCGCTCGAGGATCTTCGGCAGCACACGCTTCGCGGCTTTCTCATGGACGAGGAGGGTCTCAAGCGAGTTGCACACGCTGGGACGCTGCGTCTTCGAATTGAGGACGAGGTCGACGGAGGTCTTCACGGTGGCCGTGGAGTCGATGAACATGTGCACATTGCCCACACCGGTTTCGATGACGGGCACGATCGATTCCTGTACGACCATGTTGATCAGATCGGCGCCGCCTCGGGGAATGAGCAGATCGACGTAGTCGCGGGCGTTCATGAGCACGTGCGCACCCTCGCGTCCGTACTGGTCGATGCCGCTGATCGAGTCGGCCGGCAGTCCCGCCGACTCGACTGCGCGACGGAGGATGGAGACGATCTCCGTGTTCGAGTTCTGGGCCGCCGCCCCGCCGCGCAGGACCGAGGCATTGCCGGACTTGAGGGCGAGGACGGCGATGTCGACGGTGACGTTCGGACGGGCTTCGTAGATCGCGCCGATGACACCCAGGGGCACGCGATTCTGGGTGAGCCGGATGCCGTTGGGCAGAGTCCGACCGACGACGACATCGCCGACGGAGTCAGCCAGGCCGATGACGTCCTCGACGGAATCGGCGATCGCGGCGATGCGATCGGCGTCGAGGCGCAGACGATCGAGCAGAGCGTCGCTCATCCCGTTCTCGGCGCCGGCTGCGATATCGGCATCGTTGGCTTTGACGATGCGGTCGGTGCTGCTGCGCAGAGCGTCGGCGATGGCGCCGAGCGCTGCATTCCTCTCCGCGGTCGAGGTCGTCGCCAACAGACTCGACGCGGCCTTGGCATTGCGGACGATGCGGGTGACCCCGCGCACGGTCTTCGGGTGGATCTCGGCTGCTGCCATGGGCTATCTCCCCCCGCTCACGTGTGTGAGAACGAGATCGTTTCGATGGATGACCTCTTTACGGTAGTCATTTCCCAGACGGGTGCCAAGTTCCTCGGTCGTGGACCCGAACATCAGCGGCAGCTCCGCCGAGGAGAAGTTCGACATACCGCGAGCGACGACGTCACCGGCAGGGTTGCGGATCTCGACCGGATCACCGGCCTCGAACTCTCCGCTGCACGCGGTGACACCGGCCGCGAGCAGGGAGGTTCCACGGGAGAGCACAGCGGCCTCGGCTCCGTGGTCGATCGTGATCGAGCCGAAGGTGCGAGCGAGATGGCGCAGCCACAGAAGACGGGTGCCCCGCCGTTTGTGTGTGACCGCGAAATACGTGCCGACATTCTCGCCGGCCAGCGCCGAGGCGGCCTGCGGTGCCGAGGTCAGCACGGCCGGAATACCGGAATCGGCGACCATGATGGCGGCCTCGACCTTCGTGGCCATTCCTCCGGTGCCCGTGCCGGCGGTCCCGACGCCGCCGATGGCGAGTTCGTCGAGGTCACGTGGACCCTGGACGCGGTCGATCAGCCGAGAGCCGGGCTGATCCGGAGGACCAGAGTAGAGCGCGTCGACATCCGACAGCAGCACCAGCGCATCGGCGTGGGCGAGGTGGGCGACCAGCGCGGCCAGGCGGTCGTTGTCGCCGAAGCGGATCTCTTCGGTCGCCACAGCGTCGTTCTCATTGACGATGGGCAGCGTACCCAGGGCCAGGAGTTTGTCGATCGCACGCTGGGCGTTCTTGTACTGGGTGCGGCGGATGAGGTCATCGGCGCTCAGCAGCACCTGACCGGGAACGAGGTCGTAGCGCCCCAGAGCCCGCGTATAGGCGGCCATCAGCAGTCCCTGGCCGACCCCGGCGGCCGCCTGCTGGCTGGCCAGATCCCTCGGGCGCTTCCTCAGTCCCATGGGTTCCAGCCCCGCAGCGATCGCACCGGAGGAGACGAGGATGACTTCGTGACCGGCCGACCGGTGGGCACCGATCACATCTGTCAGGGCGATGAGTTTGGCTTCGTCGAGTCCGCCGTCGATGGTCGTCAGCGAGGAGGAGCCGACCTTGACGACGACACGACGGGCACGCGCGATGTCTTCACGGACGGACGCCGCGGAGGAGTCCGTCTGAACTGCGGCGTTCACTCTTCGCCGGCTCCCTCGGCAGACTCAGTCGCAGGTGCACCGTCAGCGTCCTCACGGTGTGCACGTTCGGCCAGGCGCTGCTGTTCGAACTCCGCCCGAGTCGCGGCCTTCGCATCCATCTTCTCGTGATAGGCGGCTTTCCGCTCCTTACGAGTGGCTCGCGATTCCTCGTCGAGTCGAGCGTCCGATCCACGCGAGCCCAGCAGCTCGGCACCGCCGACGGTCGTGGGATCCCAGTCGAAGACGACTCCATCGTCTCCGCCGACGACGATCGTGTCACCGGGTTTGGCACCTGCTTTGAACAGGGCCTCTTCGACACCGAGGTGCTCGAGTCGGTCGGCGAGGTAGCCGACGGCCTCGTCGTTGCCGAAGTCCGTCTGCTGCACCCATCGCCGAGGCTTGTCGCCGAGGACACGGAACAGCGGACCCTCGGCGCTGCGTTCGGAACGGACTTCGAATCCGCGATCGTCGACGGCTTTCGGACGGATGACGACGCGCTGCGGTGTCGCTTCCAGCTCGGCGCGACGCTCCCGCTCGGCGAGCACGAGTTCGGCCATCGCGAACGAGAGTTCCCGCAGGCCGGCATGGCTGACAGCGGAGATCTCGAAGACCCGGTAGCCGGCAGCCTCGAGGTCGGGGCGGACGATATCGGCGAGGTCACGTCCGTCGGGGATGTCGACCTTGTTCAGTGCCACGAGCTTCGGTCGCTCGGACAGCGGGAGGAGTCCGCTGCCGTCGTCGAGGTCGACGGCATAGGCGGCGAGTTCGGATTCGATGATCGTGAGGTCGGAGACGGGATCGCGTCCGGGCTCCCACGTGGCCATGTCGATGACATGGACGAGTCCTGCGCAGCGTTCGACGTGGCGGAGGAACTCGAGACCGAGTCCCTTGCCCTCCGATGCTCCGGGGATGAGCCCCGGAACATCGGCGACCGTGTAACGCGTCTCGCCGGCCTCAACGACCCCGAGGTTGGGCACGAGCGTGGTGAACGGGTAGTCGGCGATCTTCGGCTTCGCGGCCGAGAGAGCGGCGATGAGGCTCGACTTGCCCGCCGATGGGTAGCCCACAAGGGCGATATCGGCGATCGTCTTGAGTTCGAGCACCAGGCTCAGCGTCTGTCCGGGCTCGCCGAGGAGCGCGAAGCCGGGCGCCTTGCGCTTCGTCGATGCCAGTGCCGCATTGCCCAGACCGCCGCGGCCTCCGGCGGCAGCGGTGAACTCGGTTCCGTCATCGACGAGGTCGGCGATGACATCGCCGTTGGTGTTCTTCACGACCGTGCCTTCGGGAACGTCGACGATGAGGTCTCTTCCGTCGGCGCCGTGTCTCAGGTCGCCCTTGCCGATCCCGCCGTCATCGGCACGCACGTGCGGACGGTGGTGCAGGGGAAGCAGGGTCGTGGTCTGGCGGTCGACACGGAAGATGATGTTCCCGCCGTTGCCGCCGTCGGCGCCGTCGGGTCCGCCGAGCGGTTTGAACTTCTCACGCCTGATCGAGGCACACCCGTTCCCACCTGCGCCTGCGGCGAGATGAACGGTGACACGGTCTACGAACTCGGTGGCCATAATGTCCTTATATCAGATGAAGGGTGAGTCGTTCGACTCACCCTTCATGCTCCCTTGACTCAGGGAGAGATCATATTGACGACGGAACGGATCCGGGGAGGATCAGGCTCCGACGATGTTGACGATCTTGCGACCGTTGCGGGTGCCGAATTCCACGGCTCCGGCAGTCAGAGCGAAGAGGGTATCGTCTCCTCCACGGCCGACATTGGCTCCGGGATGGAACTTGGTTCCGCGCTGGCGGACAATGATCTCGCCGGCCTTGACGGCCTGGCCGCCGAAGCGCTTCACGCCGAGGTACTGTGGGTTCGAGTCGCGACCGTTGCGGGTCGAGCTGACTCCCTTTTTGCTTGCCATGTGAGAAGTCTCCTCTTACTTGATGTTCGTGATCTTCAGACGGGTGAGGTCCTGGCGGTGGCCCTGACGCTTCTTGTACCCGGTCTTGTTCTTGTACTTCTGGATCACAATCTTGGGACCGCGGAGTTCACCGGCGACCTCAGCGCTGACCGAGACCTTCGCCAGAGCGTCGGGATCGGTCGTGACCGTCTCACCGTCGACAAGAAGTACGGCATCGAGTTCGACGCTGTCTCCAGCCTTCGCCTTCATGCGGTTGACTGTGATGATATCGCCGACGCTCACCTTTTCCTGGTGGCCCCCGGCACGGACGATGGCATAGACCATGCTCGAACCCTCTTTCTGCTAAAACACAAACGAACGGCGGTTGTCCCTTGGCTGCCGCGGGACGAACCCGCAGACATCCCATTGAGAGGAATCACCAGCCGTGGCGCGTCACGCGCACCGACGGTCAAGTCTAATCGAGAGCACACAGCATCGGCAAACCCACGCCCCATCGGCATGCGGACGATCTGCGTATTGTGAGCCATCTCTCGTTCGTCCGCAGAAAGGGCGCGATCCTCGCTTCTGCGACTCAGCTCTCGCGTGCCTCTGCGATGCGTTCGTGCCGGCGGATGACCTCGGCGACGATGAACGCCAGGAACTTCTCCGCGAACTCTGGATCCAGGTGGGACTCCTCGGCGAGCTCCCGCAGCCGGGCGACCTGCCTGGCCTCCCGGGACTCGTCGGCCGGAGGCAGACCGTGGTCGGCCTTGAGTTCGCCGACGCGCTCTGTGAGTTTGAAGCGCTCGGCGAGGAGATGAACGAGGGAGGCATCGATATTGTCGATGCTGCCCCGCAGCTCCTGCAGCCGTTCGACCGCGCGTGTTCTGTCGTCTCTGTTCTCATCCACGCGCCCAGTCTATCGATGGCCGGACATGCCTGTGCGCCGCGTCCGAATGGGCGCGGCGCACAGGCATCCTTGATCGAGGAGGTCCCCTCCGGTTGAGTTGCCTCTCCGGTCGAGGAGGCTCGGATTCAGGCGGGCTGGTCGACCGGGACCGCGTCGGTCGTGTCCGGGTCGTTCAATGTTCCGGCCTTGCGGTCGGCGAGGTACTTCTTCATCTCCTTCTTGACCACCGGCATGAGCATGTAGAGGCCGAGGATGTTGATGAAGGCACACATGAAGAGTGCGGCGTCCGCGAACTCGACGACCTTCGAGAAGGTCGCCACACAGCCGACGACGACGAAGAGGCAGACCAGTGTGCGGAAGACGGTGACGCTGGCCTTCGCATTGCCGAACAGGTAGCTCCATGCCTGCTCTCCGTAGTACGCCCAGGTGACGAGGGTCGAGAAGGCGAACAGCGCGACAGCGATGGCCAGCAGGACCGGGTACCACGAGGCGACGGTCGAGAAGGCGTCCGAAGTCAGGGCCACGCCCCCGATCTCACCGGCGCCGAGGTCCTCTCGGTAGGAGGCCTGATTGGCGACGATGATCGTCAGCGCCGTCATGGTGCAGACTACGACCGTATCGATGAAGGGCTCGAGGAGTGCTACGAATCCCTCGGAGATCGGACGGCGGGTCCTGACCGCCGAGTGGGCGATCGGTGCCGATCCGATGCCGGCCTCGTTGGAGAACGCCGAACGCTGGAAGCCGATGATCATGACTCCGACAATGCCGCCGGCCACACCCTGCGGGTTGAACGCCCCGGCGAAGATCTCACCGATAGCGGCCGGGATGTTCGAGAAGTTGAGCCCGAGCACGAGGAGACATGAGATGACGTAGAAGATGGCCATACCGGGAACGAGCTTGTCGGTGACCTTCGCGATCGAACGGATCCCGCCGAGGATGACCAGGGCGACGAGCGCTGCGAAGATGATTCCGAAGATGAGCGAGGCGAAGGGCCCGGCGAGGATCCCGTCGTCGCCGCCCGTGGCCGTGCGGACCTGGGCAAAGGTCTGATTGGCCTGGAACATGCCGCCGCCGACGATGCCGAAGATGAGGATGGCGATGGCGAACAGTCCGGTGAGCACCGTGGCCACCGGCTTGGAGAAGCGGCGGAAGGCCACAGGGAGATACTTGAATGGTCCGCCGTGGACCACCCCGTTCTCGTCGATCTCACGGTATTTCACTCCGAGGGTGCATTCGACGAACTTCGTGCACATGCCCAAGAGACCGGCGATGATCATCCAGAAGGTCGCACCTGGACCGCCGAGGGCGATAGCCACACCGACACCGGCGATATTGCCGAGACCGACGGTACCCGACAGCGCGGAGGCGAGAGCCTGGAAGTGAGTGACCTCACCGGGGTCGGACTTCGACGAGTATTTGCCACGGATGATCTCGAGCGACAGTTTCGCCCCTCGAGCTTGGATGAAGCCGAAGTAGACGGTGAAGACCCCGGCCGCGAAGATCAGCCACAGGACGACGAAGGGAAACGAGATCGATCCGATGGTGATCGGAAAGAAGATGACGCTGCCGAACCACGTCGCGATCGGATCGAACCATGAGTTGATGGCATCGTCGACCGGAGAGGCCGGCGCTGCTGAAATGAAGAAATTGTTCATAGTGTGACAATCTACTGAGACCTGCGTCACATTCAAGCGTTCCACCTAATGGGACGCGTTCAGTTATCGAACTGTTACGAAACAGGCGGCTCTGCGGCCATTTGAGATTCGTGTCTCATCAGCTGGCTAGACTGGGACCATGACTCAGAACCCTCAGCAACCAGGCCAGCGGCCGCCGCGGTCTCCCAACTCATCCGCCGATCGCGGGCCGATTCCCAGCGGAGATCCGAGCACGCACATCCAAGCCGGGCACAGTCAGCCTGCGGCATACCCCGGTGCGGAGGCAGTGACGAATCCCAACGGGCACTATGGATCCCAGGGAGCACAATCCGCGTCGATCGGTGGTTCGGAGGCGACGGCACAGTATGGTCCGCCCGCCGGAGCTCAGGCGAACACCGGTGCCCCGCCGCACCACGGTGAAGGCTCACCCCTGCCGCCGACACGGCGGAGTCGTCGTCACCTCGAACAGGGTCCCGGTTCAGGCCCGGGGTCCGGTTCCGGCGCTGGACCCACCGCACCGCAGACACCGGACCGCGGACCCCGACGCTCATCTGTGCAGGCGCCGAACGCCGGCCGGCCTCCCGCGGGGCCGGGGCAGCCCGACTCGGCCCCCACGCGCATCGTCTCCCCCGACGGTGAACGCGTGCGCGAGAAGCCGGCCGGCGGGGTCTCGGGCTATTTCGCTATCGTCGGTGCCATCGCCCTGCTCCTCGCCGCTGTGCTCATGGGCATCATCGGCTTCGTCATGAGCTTCGCCCAGGTCGCCGTCGGCGTCGTCCTCTTCGTCATCGCCGTGCTGTGCTTCATCGCCTCGATGTTCCTGTTCAGGGGATGCACCTCGGTCGCGCCCGGACATGCCGTCGTCCTCCAGCTCTACGGCAAGTACGTCGGCACGGTCAGACGATCGGGACTGCGATTCGTCAATCCCTTCTACACGAAGGACCAGATCTCGACGCGCATCCGCAATCATGAGACCTCGACCCTGAAAGTCAACGATCTCGACGGCAATCCCATCGAGATCGGCGCCGTCGTCGTCTGGCAGGTCAGGGACACCGCGCAGGCGATGTTCGAGGTCGATGACTTCGAGGAGTTCGTCGCCATCCAGGCGGAGACCGCCGTTCGGCACATCGCAAACTCCTATGCCTACGATTCCTCGGATCCTCGCCGTATGTCTCTGCGCGACAACGCCGACGAGATCACCTCGCGACTCTCCGATGAGGTCGCCGCCAGAGTGATGGCCGCGGGCGTGACCGTCATCGAATCGCGCATCACCCAATTGGCCTATGCTCCGGAGATCGCCCGTGCCATGCTCCAGCGCCAACAGGCCACAGCCGTCGTTGCGGCTCGTCAGCTCATCGTCGAAGGCGCCGTCGGCATGGTGGAGACGGCGATCGAAGAGATCGAAGGACGTCAGATCGTCAGACTCGGGCAGTCCGAACGCAGCGATCTCGTGTCGAACCTGATGATTGTTCTCTGCGGTGATCAGGCGGCGCAGCCGACGATCAGCACCACCCGCAATCAGCAGTCGGCAGACTGACCGGCCCGAGCCGCGCCTGCCGAACACGACAGCGCCCCGTCGACGGATGACGTCGACGGGGCGTCTGCTGTCTCAACGACGCAGTGGTGTCAGTCCTGACCGATGATGACGAACGAACTCGGCAGCTGTTCCTGCTTGGGGGCAGGAGACTTCTTCACCGGTTCGCTCTTCTTCGCCGGAGCGCTCTTGACCGGTGCGGCGGCAGCGACCTTCGTCTCGCTGTCCGCGCCGATCATAAACGGCAGGTCCTTCGGCTCTTCGGAGGCCGGTTCGGATTCGGCTGCAGGCTTCCGTTCGGCAGCCGGCGTCGGTTCGCCGGTGCTCTGTTCCCCGCTGCTCGACTTCTCTGCGCTCGACTTCTCGTCGGTCGCCGTCTCCTGTGCTTCGTCGCTGCGGTTCGAGCGGGAACGGCGGCGACCGCTGCGTGAACGCGAGCGGGACTTGCCGGTCTCGTCGCCGTTCGTCGAGTCAGCAGTCTGAGCGTTCGACGTCGACTCGGTCGCTTCGGTGTCGTCCTTCTTCAGGGTGGCCTTCGCGATCGCGGCGACGGCCGACCGGGACGCATCCGATGACACGGTCTCCTCGGTCGACTCGGACTCGCCGTGTTTGGTCTTCGAACCCGAGTCGCTCCGACGCTTCCGATCACGACGGTTGTCGTGGTTGGACCGGTTGCCGCGATGAGCCTTCGAACCGTCTTCTTCCGATCCGGGCAGCAGCAGTCCCCGACCGGTGAGGTCCTCACCGGCGCTGACCAGGGATTCGGCAAGTCCGGTTCCGATGCGCTTGCGCGTCATCTGCACGAGACCCAGCGACGTCACTTCGGCGACCTGATGCTTCGTCCGGTCGCGACCGAGACACTCGACGAGCCGGCGGACCACGAGATCCCGGTTGGATTCGAGCACCATGTCGATGAAGTCGACGACGATGATGCCGCCGATGTCACGCAGACGGACCTGTCGAATGACCTCCTCGGCGGCTTCGAGGTTGTTGCGGGTCACCGTCTCCTCGAGGTTGCCTCCGGATCCGGTGAACTTGCCGGTGTTGACGTCGACGACCGTCATCGCTTCTGTGCGGTCGATGACGAGCGACCCTCCCGAGGGCAGACTCACCGTCCGCTGGAGCGCCTTCTGGATCTGTTCTTCGATCCGGTAGTGGTCGAAGATGTCCTCGTCCTCGTTGTAGCTGTGGACGCGTTCGAGCAGGTCCGGGGCCACCGATTCGACGTACTCGTGGATCGTGTCCCATGCACTGTCTCCGTCGATGACGAGCGAACTGAAGTCCTCGTTGAAGACGTCTCGGATGATGCGCACGATCATGTCGGGCTCACTGTAGAGCAGCTGCGGCGCCAGCACCTTCGTCGACGTCGACTTCTTCTCGATCGTCTCCCACCGCTTGGCGAGACGTTCGACGTCACGCGAGAGATCGGAGTCGGTGGCGCCCTCGGCGGCGGTGCGCACGATGACGCCGTTCGAATCGCCGACGAGCTGTTTGAGCAGCTTCTTCAGGCGTGCCCGCTCATTGTCGGGTAGCTTCCGTGAGATTCCGGTCATCGAGTTGCCGGGCACGTAGACGAGGAAGCGTCCGGGCAGTGAGATCTGACCGGTCAGCCGGGCACCCTTGTGCCCGATCGGATCCTTCGTCACCTGCACGAGCACGGCATCACCGGGACTCAGCGCGGTTTCGATGCGGCGCGCCTTGCCGTCCATGCCGAGTGCGTCCCAGTTGACTTCACCGGCATAGAGCACGGCGTTGCGGCCCTTGCCGATGTCGATGAACGCCGCTTCCATGCTCGGCAGCACGTTCTGGACCTTGCCCAGGTAGACGTTGCCGATCAGCGATGACTGCTGACGGTTCTCCTTGAGGTAGTGCTCGACTGCGATCCCGTCCTCGACGACGACGAGCTGTGTCTGGTCGCCGCTCTCCCGCACCAGCATGGTGCGGTCGACGGACTCACGCCGGGCGAGGAACTCGGCCTCGGTGATGATGGGGCGACGACGTCCGGCCTCGCGTCCTTCCTTGCGCCGCTGGCGCTTGGCCTCGAGACGGGTCGATCCCTTGAGCGAGGTGACCTCGTCGCGATCGGTGCTGCGAGTGCGGGAACGACGACGGCGGCGCCGGCGCGAACCGGAGTCGGAGTCATCGTCGTCTTCGTCCGAATGGGAATCGTCGGAGTCCTTGTGGTCGGAGTCCTTATGATCCGACTTCGACTGCGAGTCATCGCCGTCCGCATCGGAGCTCTGCTTCGAACCGCGTCTGTTCGACCGTGATCCTCGCTTCGACGACTTCGAGCTCTGCCCTTCGGCGGCGTCCGAGGTCTCGTCCTCGGAATCCTTCGAATCATCGGCGGAATCCGCGGAATCGTCGTGTGAGTCATCGCGATTGCGCGAACGGCGCCCGCGTCCGCCCCGGCGCCGGCGCGGACCGCCTGCGGACTCATCCTCATCGTTGTCGTTCTGCCTATTCTCCTGTGGGGACGAGGAGTCGTCATCAGAGTCGCGGGAATCGTCCCAGTCGGCGTCGGAGTCGTCCTCGATCGTGACGACCTCGGCATGTTCGGCTTTCGGCACCTGGAAGATCAGGCCGCCGTCATAGGGCACCGCAGGGGTAGTGCGGGGTTCTGGGGCGGCCGCCGGCGGGGCAGGTGCCGCGAAGGGATTGCGCGGGTCGAAGCTCGGCGAAGCTTGAGCGGTTTCCGGCGCGCGACCGGAGTCCCCATCGTCAGGGTCCCCATGGTCAGAGTCCCCGCTGCCATCGGGATCGTCGTCGCTGTCGTCAGACGGCTCGCTTCGGACGAACTCCTCGAAGACGAGCCCGCGATTGGCCACGGCATCACGTGCTGACTTCGGCCCGCCTCGGGAAGGGGCGGGTTCGTCCGCATCGCCGTCGTCATCGGCATCGCCGATGCGCAGCGATTCGGCTGCCTCGGCGATGTCATCGAGACGTAAACGCACGGTGTCGTCGACATCATCGTGTTCGGCGTTCTTGGCACTGACCGTCTGCTGCAGATTCGCGAGGTCCGCGAGAATGCCTTCGGTCGGATCTGTCGACTCTGTACCGTCGTTCGACGTATCGTTCATCGTATCTCCCTGTCCGAAGACTCCGTCCACACCGTACGGATCTTCGGATCCTTGCATGGTCCGCGATGGACCGAAACCTGTGGATGGCACATGAGGCTCGCGCTCAGCGCGTAGGCCCTCCGTGCTGCCTCATCTTGTTGTCGACCTGCGAGGTCATACCCTCGACTCGGTGGAGGCACTTCTCCTGTTCGGTGTGAGAACAGGTATCCGTGAGACCATTATGTCACAGAAGTTCCTCTGCGCTGAGGTTTCTCGTGGTACGGGGTTTGCTGCGCTGGACACGGCGAGGCATTCTTGAGGGGTGAACACCACATTGACTCCTCCCGATGATCCTCAGGCCGCCGGCACCACCTCGTCGTGGGTGGTCAGATCCGCTCCGTTCGGGATCTTCCTCATCATCGCCTCGGTCATCGGCTTCCTCGCCTCGTTCTCGCTGTCGGCGGAGAAATACGACAAGCTCGCGAATCCCGACGTCGTGCTCTCCTGCGACCTCAACCCATTCTTCTCGTGCGGTTCGGTCATGGAACATGCCGAAGCAGAGCTTCTGGGCTTTCCCAATCAGCTCATGGGCATCGCGGCATTCGTCATCCCACTGCTGCTCGGAGTGCTCATCCTGTCCGGGACCCGCCTGCCCCGGTGGGTGATGATGGGGCTGAACATCGGGCTGGGCTGCGGCGTGGCGCTGGTGATGTTCCTCTTCTATGCCTCGATCTACAAGATCGGAGTCGGCTGCCCGTGGTGCATCATCGTGTGGACCGTGACGATCCCGATGTTCATGGCCGTCACTGCCCGCAATCTCCTCACCGGAGTCTTCGGCCGCCGGACAGCCGACAATGCGGTGCTGAGGGTCCTGGCCAAGGAGAACATCGCCCTGTCCGTGCTGTGGATGCTCATCATCTTCGCGTGCATCGTCGTGCAGTTCTGGGCGTTCTTCTCCAATCTGCTCTGATCCGACGCACGCAATCGGGATCCGAGCCGGCAGATGCCAGCGTGGTCTCGATGTGTGAAATCAGTGAGGGCGCCCTACCGAGTGGTGGGGCGCCCTCACTGCATCCGACCGGCGCGGCTCGGATTTCGGCCGTGCGCGAACTTCCGCCGGCCGTCAGTCTTCGGCCGGGTACCAGATCCCGATCTCGCGTTCGGCCGATTCGGTCGAGTCGGAACCGTGGACGAGGTTCTTCTGCACGTTCTCACCCCAGTCGCGGCCGAGGTCGCCGCGGATCGTGCCGGGAGCAGCAGCCGTCGGGTCGGTGGCTCCTGCCAGCGACCGGAAGCCGGGGATGACACCGTGTCCGGCGGCGATGATCGAGACGATCGGTCCCTCGGACATGAAGTCGATCAGCGGCTGATAGAAGGGCTTGCCTTCGTGCTCGGCGTAATGGGCTGCCAGTTCGGCGGCGGTGGCCGAACGGAGATCCAAGGCGGCGATCGCATAGCCCTTGGCTTCGATGCGGGCCACGATCTGTCCGACGAGTCCGCGGGCGACTCCATCGGGTTTGATGAGGATGAGCGTACGTTCCATTCCGGTCCTTCCGATTGCGTGTGGACGTCGGTGGACAGTCTACCCGGGCCCCCAGGCGGTGCTCGCCTCGGCGCCCTCACAGGTCAGCCCCGCGCTGCGACCTCACGATCGATGCGCGCCGACCAGTAGACGGCCACTGCCCACAGTGCGATGAAGAGAGCTGCGACGAAGAACATCGAGGTGAGCACGAAGCCGGAGGCCAGCAGCAGTCCCTGGACGACCCAGCCGATGATCACGCCGGGGCGTCTCTCACCGATCCGACGCGGCAGCAGGATGACGGCGATGATCGCCAGCACAGCGACGACCGAGGCTCCGATGAGCAGCTGAGCCAGGGTCAGGGTCTGCGCAGACTTGACCGACAGGCCGAATGTCGTGAGCACGGCGAAGTAGACGACGACGAGTTCGCAGATGAGGATCGATCCGCACAGGACGGGATACTTCGATTTCACTGCTCCTCCCCCCGTCCGAGGAGCAGACGGGCCTCGGCCACTGTATAGATGGAGCCTGTGACGACGATCCCGGGGCTCTTCGCGTCGACGCTGTTGGCCAAGTCGATGGCCTTCATCAGGGCGGCATTGAGATCGGAGGCGACGATGACCGAATCCTCGTCGACCCATTCCCTGACCGCCTCGGCGAGCTCGCCTGCCGGCAGCGACCGGGAGTTGAGATTCTCGCTGACGACGAACACATCGGCGCTGCGGTGAAGCTCTTCGATGACACCGTCGCTGTCCTTGTCGGCCAGCATCGCCAGCACTATGACGACGTAGTCGAAGTCGAACGCCTCGGTGAGGGTCTCGGCGAGTACATGGGCGGCATCCGGGTTGTGGGCGCCGTCGACGACGACGCTGGGCCCGGCGCGCACGAGCTCGGCACGGCCCGGCGAGGTCACCCGGGCCAGCCCCTCGGCCACGGTCTCCTGGTCGAGCGGCTTGTCTTCGGTGCCGAGGAAGGCTTCGGCCGCGACGATCGCGACCGCGGCATTGTGAGCTTGGTGGATGCCGTGCAGAGGAAGGAACAGATCGGAGTAGACGTCCCTGCGGCCCTGCACGGTGATGAGCTGACCGTCGACGGCTCGCTGCCGATCGAGGAGGCGGAAGTCCCGGTCCTCGGTGGCCAACGGAGCCCCGCGACGAGCGGCTTCCTCATCGAGGACGGCCTGGGCGGCTTCGTCCTGGACGGCAGACACGGCGACGGGGTCCGGGGCCGGGCTGTCTGCGACGCTGCGATCGAGGATGCCGGCTTTGGTTGCGGCGATCTCCTCGATGGTGTCGCCGAGGAACGCCTGATGATCGAGTCCGATCTTCGTGAAGACGCACACCTGAGCATCGGCGACGTTCGTCGAATCCCAGGCTCCGCCCATGCCGACCTCGGTGACGACGACATCCACGGGGGCATCGGCGAAGACGGCGAAGGCCAGCACGGTCAGCGCTTCGAAGTAGGTCAGCGTCGCACGGCCTTCGGCCTCGAGCTGAGCATCGACGATCTCGAGATACGGGGCGATCTCGTCATAGATGCGCACGAAGGTGTGAACGGACACGGGGGCACCGTCCACGGAGATCCGTTCCGTCACCGAATGCAGGTGAGGGCTGGTGAACCGGCCGACGCGGAGCTCATGTGCGGTGACCAGCGAATCGATCATCCGCGCCGTCGAGGTCTTCCCGTTGGTTCCCGTGATCGTGATCGTCGGGGCCGCGGTGTGGACATCGCCGAGGATCTCACACGCCCGCCGGGTCGCGTCGAGGCGCAGTTCGACCTGGGTCTCCCCCGCCCGGGCCAGCAGCAGAGCGTAGACGCGGGCGAGTTCGGCGCGAGTGGCCTCATCGACGACCGGCTCCGGTACGGGTTCCGGATCCGTTCCGTCCCCGGACTGCGGACCTTCGACAGCGGCCAGCAGCTCCTCGGCGGCAGTCAGCGGATCCTCGGCTGAGGTGTCGTCGTCGCTCATGCGCGCTTCACCGCCAGACGGGTGCCGCCGGGAAGCTCTTCGGGACTGAATACCTCGGCGTCGGACTCGGCCGGGCCGAAGGCCAGCGACGTCGTCAGTGTCTCGCCGGCGATGAGGTCGGCGTGGGGTTCGAGGGCGGCGACCGCCTCGGGGCCGGCTTCGACGGTGACGGCGATCCGGTCGGAGATGTCGAGGTCGAGCTGCTTGCGGATGCCCTGGATGGCACGCACGGCATCTCGGGCCATGCCTTCGGCTTCGAGTTCCGGGGTGACCCGCGTATCGAGGGCGAGGAAGCCGGAGTCGAGAGCTGCGAGCTCCATGCCTTCTGTGGCGGACTCGGCGACCGATTCGAGGGTGTACTCGCCGTCGACGAGCTCGATTCCGCCGCTGATGACGGTGCCGTCGGCAACGGACCAGTCTCCGGTCTTCGAGGCTTTGATGACCTGCTGGACCTGCTTGCCCAGACGGGGTCCGGCGGCACGGGCGTTGACGACGAGATTCTGCGACAGGGAGAATCCGGCGGCCTCCGCCTCGGCGACGTCGAGGACCTCGACGGTTCGCACATTGAGCTCATCGGCGATGATCTCGGTGAAGTCGGAGCTCAGGTCCGTGTCGGTGGCGACGGTCAGCTGCGACAGCGGCAGACGCACGCGCAGCTGATTGGCCTTGCGCACCGAGGAGGCCGTTGAGCAGATATCGCGGGTGAGATCCATGGCCGCGACGAGGTCGGCGTCAGCGGGGAATACATCTGCGTCGGGATAGTCGGCCAAGTGCACCGACCGCTGACCGGTCAGTCCGCGGTAGATCTCTTCGACCGTGAACGGCAGCAGGGGTGCAGCGACCCGGCAGAATGCCTCCAGGCAGGTGTAGAACACGTCGAAGGACTCGTGCGTCTCGGCACCACCGTGCCAGAACCGGCGGCGCGAACGGCGCACGTACCAGTTCGTGAGCATGTCGAGGTAGCTGCGGACGAGTTCGCATGCCGCCCAGATGTCCAGGTTGTCCATCGCCCCGGCGAATTCGCTGATGAGGTCGTGCGTCTTGGCCAGCAGGTACCGGTCGAGGACCTGAGACGAGTCGTAGCGGGACTGTGCCTGGTAGCCGGTCTTCTCCCCCGCCGGACCGTCGGCCGCGTTGGCGTAGGTGGCGAAGAACTGCCATGTGTTCCACAGCGGGAGCACGACCTGGCGGACACCGTCGCGGATGCCCTGTTCGGTGACGACGAGGTTGCCGCCGCGCAGGATGGACGAAGCCATGAGGAACCAGCGCATGGCATCCGAGCCGTCGCGGTTGAAGACTTCGTTGACATCGGGGTAGTTGCGCAGAGACTTCGACATCTTCTGCCCGTCGGAGCCCAAGACGATGCCGTGGGAGATGCAGTTGGTGAATGCGGGCCGGTCGAAGATCGCTGTGGCCAGCACGTGCAGAAGGTAGAACCAGCCGCGGGTCTGTCCCACGTATTCGACGATGAAGTCGGCCGGGAAATGGTTGTCGAACCATTCGGAGTTCTCGAACGGGTAGTGCACCTGGGCATAGCTCATCGATCCGGAGTCGAACCAGACGTCGAAGATCTCCGGGATGCGCTGCATCACGGACTTGCCCGTGGGGTCGTCCGGGTTTGGGCGGGTGAGGTCGTCGACCCACGGGCGGTGGAGGTCGACCTCGCCGGAGTCATTGCGCGGCAGCCGTCCGAAGTCGGCTTCGATCTCGGCCAGGGACCCATACACGTCGGTGCGCGGGTAGGTCGGGTCGGAGGAGATCCACACGGGGATCGGCGAACCCCAGAAACGGTTGCGCGAGATCGACCAGTCGCGAGCATTTTCGAGCCATTTGCCGAACTGTCCGTGCTTGACGTTGTCGGGCACCCAGTTGATCTGCTCGTTGAGTTCGACCATGCGGTCCTTGAACTCGGTGACTCGGACGAACCAGGACGACACGGCACGGTAGATCAGCGGGTTCCGGCAGCGCCAGCAGTGGGGGTAGGAGTGTTCGTAGGACTCGTGGCGGACCAGCAGCGCCTTCCGCGATTCCATCGGACCGGTGTGGTTGCGCAGGTCCTTGATGATCGCCTTGTTCGCGTCGAAGACCTGCTGCCCGGCGTAGTCAGCGACGGTCGTGTCGAAGCGACCGGCGTCGTCAACCGGACGGGCGGCGGTGATTCCGTAGGAGTCGGTGAGCTCCTTGTCCTCTTCGCCGAAGGCCGGCGACTGGTGGACGATTCCGGTGCCGTCGTCGACGGTGACGAAGTCCGCAGCAAGGATCGTATGCATCCTCTCGCCGAATTCGTCCTGCCGACCCTCGAAGTAGGGGAACGCAGGTTCGTAGGCGGCGCCGACGAGTTCGCTGCCGGGGAAGGTGCGCAGAACCTGGGGTTCGGCACCGAGCTCACGGGCATAGGCGCCGAGGCGCGCCTCAGCGAGGATGAGCGTCTTGCCCTGGAGGTCTTCTGCTCCGTCTTCTCCGGGCACGACCGCGACGAGCGGGATCTCCGGATTGACGGCCACTGCCTGGTTCGACGGAACGGTCCATGGCGTCGTGGTCCAGATGAGGACCCATTCGTCGGAGTCCTTGAGCTTGTATCCGATGGTCACGGCCGGATCCTGACGCATCTTGTACACGTCGTCGTCCATGCGCAGCTCGTGGTTCGACAGCGGCGTCTCGTCCTTCCAGCAGTAGGGAAGCACGCGATAGCCCTCGTAGACGAGGCCCTTGTCCCACAGCTGTTTGAACGCCCAGATGACGCTTTCCATGTATTCGACGTTGAGCGTCTTGTAGTCGTTGTCGAAATCGACCCACCGACCCTGACGGGTCACGTACTCTTCCCATTCCTGGGTGTAGCGCAGCACCGAGGAGCGGCAGGCGTCGTTGAAGGCGGCCAGACCCATGCGGCCGATCTCGGACTTGTCGGTGATGCCCAGCTGACGTTCGGCTTCGAGCTCGGCCGGCAGACCGTGGGTGTCCCAGCCGAACCGGCGGTCGACCTTCTTGCCCCGCATCGTCTGGAAGCGCGGGACGACGTCTTTGACGTAGCCGGTGAGCAGGTGACCGTAGTGCGGCAGGCCGTTGGCGAAGGGCGGGCCGTCGTAGAAGACGAATTCGTTCTCGCCGTTGACACCAGCGTCGCGCTGGGCGATCGACGCCTTGAAAGTGTCGTCCTCCTGCCAATAGCGCAGCACAGCGTCTTCGATGGCGGGGAAGTTCGGGGACGACGAGAGGCCGAACGTCGAGGTCGACACCTTGGGATAGAGAGGCTGGGTCATGAGCGTCCTTCTGGGTCACTGCGGTCACTGTCACGAGGACGACAGTCTGCCGCGGTACCACCTCGCTTATCCGCAGGTCTGGCCGTTGAGGTCAGTCTGAGGATCGCTCATTGACTAAGACGATGACGGGTCCACCCGTCCGGGTCTACTGAGAACGCAGCGATCAGGACACTGATTCCGTTCTTCCGGATGCTCCCCGGTGATGGCCGGATCGACGCAAGACAATCGTATACCGTCGACGCCGCCCGAGACCACCCGGCGGGCCACTGCCGAAGTTCATCCTCGAGGCGGCCGCGGGCAGAAGCCGTGAGCGGTCACAGTCCCCGATTGCGGGCGACCTTGTGCTGGGCGGCCTGGGCGATGGGCCTGATGACCATGAGATCGACGTTGAAGTGGTGAGGCCGGGTGAGTGTATACACGATGGCATCGGCGACGTCGTCCGCGGTCAGCGGATTCTCGACTCCTTCGTAGACCTTCGCGGCCTTCGCTTCGTCACCGCCGACGCGTTTGTAGGTGAACTCATCGGTGGCGACCATTCCGGGGGCGATCTCGATGACGCGCACGGGTTCGCCGGCAAGTTCGAGTCGCAGGGTCGCCGCAATGGAGTGGGTGCCGTGCTTCGCAGCGACATAGCCTGCGCCTCCTTCGTAGGCCTGATGACCCGCGGTCGAGGACATGACCACGATGTCTCCGCGGCCGGAGTCGATGAGAGCCGGAAGCAGGGCCTTGACCACGCGCAGCACACCGAGGACGTTGATATCGAACATGTCGCGCCACCCGTCGACCGATGCCTCGGCGACGGTGTCTGTTCCGAAGGCGGCCCCGGCATTGGCCACGAGGGAGTGGACGACTCCCCCGGCGAGCACCTGCTCGGCCATGGACGCCACGGCGGCGTCATCGGTGAGGTCGGCGACGATGTAGTCGGCTCCGGTCTCCTCGGCGAGGGCCTTGAGCTTGTCTTCACGGCGGGCTACCGCCACGACCTCCCAGCCCCGATCTCGCAGCTGTCTGACCGCGGCGGCACCG
The DNA here is from genome assembly GCF_052105255.1 of Brevibacterium sp. Classification (NCBI taxonomy): domain Bacteria; kingdom Bacillati; phylum Actinomycetota; class Actinomycetes; order Micrococcales; family Brevibacteriaceae; genus Brevibacterium; species Brevibacterium sp. The sequence continues at coordinate 11,769 of NZ_JBQDYQ010000027.1, read as the reverse complement.
ATTCCGGAACTGGCTCCTGTGACGACTGCTCTGAGCGTTTCCATCTGAGTTCTCCTCTGTCGGGTCTGTCGGCGGGTTTGAGTCGGGATTCCGGTCGCGGGATCTCCTGTCCGGAACTCAGTCTACGGAGTCGGCTCTCAGCCGGCAGCGGTGTCGTCTGAGCCGAGATCGCTGTCGGCAGGTCGTCTCCGGGCAGGATCGGGCGAGTCGGGTGAGACTGGGGTCTTCGGCGTGCTCGGTCGGGGGTGCGGATTGCGCGGCCCGCCTTCGCCGAAGACGGCGCGCAGACCTGGGATCTTCACGGCCAGCCAGGTGATTGCGGCGCAGACGAGCGCGTAGGCGATCGGCATGATCACGGCGTGGAGGACGACGCCGGGCACGGTGTCCGGCAGGCCCATGGCGTTGCGCACCGGGTAGAGCAGGAGCGGATGGAGGAGGAACACTCCGAAGGAATACGGGTAGAACCGGTGCAGCGGTCCGAATCCAGTGCGCATATGGAAATGCAGAAGGAGATACGCAGCGATGGAGGCGATGACGACTCCGGGGGCGAGATATTCGTAGGGGAACATCCACGGCTTCTCCCCCGGTCCCAGACCGGCCCAGACGGCGGTTCCGGCGGCCGCGATGGTGAAGCTCGCCCAGGCCACGATGGCACCCATGGCGGAGAGGACGATATCGCGCAGCACCCACCCGAGGATGTAGAAACCGGCCATCGGCAGGAACCGAGTCGCGATATTGGCTTCGCCGACGTCGAAGATCATCGACACCCACTGGTCGGTCATGCCGATGCCGAGGAAGATCAGCCCGGTCCCCCACTGCAGACGGCGGGAGCCGTGCACGCTCAGGAGGCGGAAGAACGGGGTGAGCAGGGTCAGTCCGGCGAGGACGTAGAGGAAATAGAGCTGGACGAAGGGTGAACCGGTGAGGATCGCGATGCCCGGATTCCACGTTTCATCGTCGGGCTGCAGGTAGTAGCGGCGGAACAGAACGTACACGACTGTCCAGAACACGAGGGGGATGCCGATCCGCCGGACCCGTTTGGACAGGAATTTCCGCGGTTTGGCGCCCCGGTCAGGATCGAGGGCCAGCGCGCCGGAGATCATGATGAACACCGGCACCGACCACCGGCAGGCGGAGTCGATGGTGTTGGCCAGCCACCAGTCGGGCCCCATTCCTGCGAAGTTCTCTTCGACGACGGTGCCCAGGGAATGGATGGCCACGACGGCGATGATCGCGATAGAACGTGCCGGATTCATCCACGCGGTCGACGTGGGCGGCGGATTCTCTGTCGGAATTCGGTCCAGGGGCGCCATGCGTCCATCATGTCATTGCCCGCAGCGCAGCCGACTCACTTCACTTTCAGGGTGTGAGCTCTCCCAGGCCGCCGGCCGAGGCTCGGCTGAGCCGCGAGTGCAGCGCTTGTGCTCCGGTGAGGCTTCGCCCGGCTGAGGCGCGAACCGGTTTGGCCGATCGCGGACCGGGTGAGAAAATCAGCAACTATGAACACACCTGCCTTTTCGGACTCGACGCACGAGTCAGTGAACCTGCCTGACAAACCGGCCCTCGAGGGCCTGCGGGACAAATGGGACGCCGCGTGGAGCGAGCAGAACGTCTACGCCTTCGACGTCGACACCGATCGCGAGCAGGTCTACTCGATCGACACTCCTCCGCCGACCGCCTCGGGGTCGCTGCATGTGGGACACGTGTTCTCCTACACCCAGACCGACATCATCGCCCGCTATCAGCGGATGACCGGCAAGAACGTGTTCTACCCGCTGGGATGGGATGACAACGGCCTGCCCACCGAACGACGGGTGCAGAACTACTACGGTGTCACCTGCGATCCCAGCCGGCACTACGACCCGGACTTCCAACCGCCGGAGAAGGCACCGAAGAATTCGCGCGACTTCGTCAAGGTCTCTCGCCAGAACTTCATCGAGCTGTGCGAGAAGCTCTCGGCCGAGGATGAGAAGGTGTTCGAGGACCTCTTCCGCTCCACCGGACTGTCGGTGGATTGGAAGTACACGTACCGCACTATCGATGACGATTCTCGTGCGGTGAGCCAGCGGGCATTCCTCACCGACCTGCAGAACGGCCATGCCTATTCGCAGGACGCCCCGACCATGTGGGACGTGACCTTCGGAACCGCTGTCGCACAGGCCGAACTCGAAGATCGTGAACGCGAGGGCGCTTATCACAAGGTGAAGTTCTTCCCCGAAGGCGCCGACGGCCTGGCCGACACCACGGCGGAGCCGATCATCATCCTCACTTCCCGCCCTGAGCTCATTCCCGCTGTCGTGGCGCTCGTCGCCCACCCCGACGACGAACGCTATGCCTCGCTGTTCGGCACGAATGTCGTCTCACCGCTCTTCGGCGTCAGCGTCGAGATCCGCGCCCATGAGCTCGCGAAGTCCGATAAGGGCACCGGCATCGCCATGGTCTGCACCTTCGGCGACCTCACCGACGTGACCTGGTGGCGAGAGCTCGATCTGCCGACCTGCGCGGTGATCAACCGCGGCGGCCGCCTCAACCTCGAGGTGCCCGAATGGATTGCGAGCTCGCCGAAGCCCGACGCTGTGGCCAACTATGAGGCACTGGCAGGAAAGACGACGTTCTCTGCGCGCAAGGACATTGCGCAGATGCTCGTCGACGCCGGTGATCTCATCGGTGAGATCGAGCCGATCACTCATCCGGTCCCGTTCTATGAGAAGGGCGACAAGCCGCTCGAGGTCGTCACCAGCCGTCAGTGGTACATCCGCAACGGCGGCCGTTCGGCCGAGTTGCGGGATGCGCTCATCGCCCGCGGCCGCGAGATCGAATGGCACCCGCCGTATATGCGCTCCCGCTACGAGAACTGGGTGGAGAACCTCAACGGCGATTGGCTGGTCTCCCGGCAGCGCTTCTTCGGCGTCCCGATCCCCCTGTGGTACCGACTCGATGCCGACGGCCAGCCCGACTACGAGAACCCGATCGTTCCGGAATCGCTGCCCTGCGACCCCATCGCCGAGGCTCCTGCCGGGTTCACGGAAGACCAACGCGATGTGCCCGGCGGGTTCACCGCCGATCCGGACGTGCTCGACACCTGGGCGACGTCATCGCTGACCCCGCAGCTGCTCGGCGGCTGGTCGCGGGACGAGGAATTCTTCGACAAGGTCTTCCCGTTCGACCTGCGCCCACAGGGCCACGACATCATCCGCACGTGGCTGTTCTCGACCGTCGTCCGGGCGAACTCGCTCAATGATGCGGCACCGTGGAGACATGCCGGTCTCTCGGGCTGGATCCTCGATCCGGACCGGAAGAAGATGTCGAAGTCGAAGGGCAATGTGGTCGTGCCCTCCGACATCCTCGGCGAGGCGAAGCCCGGCTTCGGTCCTGACGCCGTGCGCTACTGGGCCGCCAGTGCGAAGCTCGGCGCTGATACCGCCTATGACGTCACGCAGATGCAGATCGGACGCCGACTGGCCATGAAGCTGCTGAATGCGTCGAAGTTCGCTCTGGCTCAGGGCGTGCACGCCGGTCTCATCGGTCAGCTCGGGGCCGTCACCCACGACCTCGATCGGGCCCTGCTGGCGAAGCTGGCCGACGTCGTCGCACAGGCGGGAACGCATATGGCTGCCTACGACTACTCTCACGCTCTGCGTGTGACCGAGAGCTTCTTCTGGGAGTTCACCGACGACTACGTCGAACTCGTCAAGGATCGCTCCTACGGTTCTGTCGGGTCCGACGATCAGATGTCCGCCCATGTCACCCTGGCTACGGCCCTGGACGTGCTGCTGCGTCTCTTCGCACCGTTCACACCGTTCGTCACCGAAGAGGTCTGGTCCTGGTGGCGCACCGGTTCGGTCCACCGTGCACAGTGGCCGGCCGATGAGGCTCTGAGCCACCCCGGCTCGACCGTCGAGCCCGAGCTCCTGGCTGCGGTGGCTGCGGCACTGACCGAGATCCGCCGCACGAAGACCGAGGCCAAGGTCTCACAGAAGACCGAGGTCGCCTCGGTGACCATCCAGGCACCGGCCACCGTCGTCTCCGCGATCAAGTCGGCAGAAGGCGACCTCAGGGCCGCGGGCCGCATCAAGTCGCTGACAACTGAGGAAGCCGGCGAGGAGATCGCCATCGCCGCGATCAGTTTCGTCGAACAGAACTGAGCTGAGAACGAACCGGAGCTCCGAGCCGGTCTGAGTCCCGGTCGCATCGTTCAGAGCCCCACGGCTCCCGCTGCTCCGCCTCTGCGGAGGCGCGGGAGCCGTGGGGCTAGTCGCATGTTCCGGAACGGGCACACGAACGGAAGGAGTCCAGCGGGCTCTGCCCGTAATATGGTTCTCGACCACCGAAGCACCACCGCAGTCCTCCTTGAACGAAAGGCTCCCAGAACCGTGAGAAGCGAACTGTTTTCCAAGCGCAACGCCGAGATCCAGAACCAGCAGCGGTGGACGCTCCAGTCGAACAAAATGCTGCGTTCGGTGGTCACGCCGAACGCTCCGATGATCGCCACCAAAGGCGCCATGGTCGCCTACCAGGGAGATGTCCACTTCACCCACCAGGGGTCGAATTCGGTCGGCCAGTTCATGAAGAAGGCGGCCACCGGGGAGGGCGGCAATGTCATGCGCGTCGAGGGACACGGTGAAGTGTTCTTCGCCCGGGAGGCGTCGAACATCTTCATGATGGCGCTCGAAGGACCACAGGACGCGCTGACCGTCAACACCGCTAATCTGCTCGCCTTCGACGACGCTCTCAGTTGGGAGATCAAGCGCATCAAGGGCGGAGTCGGTGCCATGGTCAGCGGGTCCGGTCTGTTCAACCTCGAACTTGCAGGCCAGGGTACAGCCGCCATCTGCTGCAAGGGCGAGCCCATGGTCCTCGACTGCTCGCAGCAGCCGACCTTCGTCGACCCGCAAGCCGCTGTGTGCTGGTCCTCGGCACTGGCCCCGCAGATCAAGACCGACGTCAGCGTCGGCACCTTCTTCGGTCGCGGTTCCGGTGAGTCCGTGCAGCTGGCCTTCCACGGTCCCGGCTTCGTCGTCGTCCAGCCCGCGGAGAACGCCGTCTACTCGGCTGCCACCAGCTGACACGCCAGGCGGCCGCCCGCTGCCTGACCACGCATCCTCGACCTGCTGCTTCGGCAGCGGGTCGGGGGTGTCGTCGTCTCTCCCGGGCAGCTGCTCATGTGGCCGCATCGGGCACCCCTCACCCGTCGTCACTCAACACACTGGAGCAACAGGGTGTTTTGGCAGGACGGGTGAGGGCAGCATCGGGAGGTTTTACCGCTGTCAGTGTGGCGTGAGAGCAGCGATGGGTGTTGCTGTGGCAGATGTGCTCCCGCCTGGACATCACGACAGAAGATCAGGCGGTGGGGACAGTGTGTTCGCGGCCGCTGCGTTCGACCCGGTATTCCCGGAATGTCGGAAAGGCCACCGCACAGACGAGCACGAGGACGATGACGGCAATGCCGCCGCCCGCCGAGGCGACCGTGGTGTCGGTGACGGCCGCGACGGAGCCGTGGAGGACGTCAGCAATGCGAGGTCCGCCGGCGACGACGACGATGAACACTCCCTGCATCCGACCGCGCATCGCATCGGTGGCGGCCTCCTGGAGCATCGTCTGCCGAAAAGCACCGGAGACGATATCGGCTCCTCCGCCGACCGCCATCGCAGCCAATGCGACGACGAGCGCGGTCAGCCAGAACCCCGCCGCCAGCTCAAGCGACATCCCGAAGACCGTCATGGCCGCGCCCCAGACGACGATGGCGACGATGACGGCGAGCCCCTGACGCTGCACGCGTGAGACCCATCCGGAGAAGATCCCGGCCAAGGCGCTGCCGCCGGCCAGAGCGGCGAAGAGCAGCGAGAACACGATGCCGCCTTCGGGTGGGCCGTCGAAGGTCTCGGCCGCGATCTGCGGAAACAGTGCCCGCGGCATTCCGAAGACCATCGCAATGATGTCGACCAGCAGAGAGACCATGACGACGGTGTTCGTCCGCAGGTACCGGAATCCATCGACGATTCCTTTGAGTCCCGACCGTGTATCGGGCTGCTTCTGCGGCAGCAGCGACGGCAGCCGGACCACCGCATAGAGCGTGGCGAAGAGGAACACGGCATCGATGACGTAGAGCAGCTGGTACCCGAACAGCGGAATCAGCGCTCCGCCGACGACAGGGCCGACGACGGCGCCCACAGTTATCACGGTCATATTCAGAGAATTCGCCGCCGGCAGCAGATCGAGCGGGATGATCGAGGGCAGCAGGGCACCCCTCGCCGGCTGGTTGAGTGCGAAGAATGCCTGCTGCATGGAAAACACCGACAGCAGCAGCCAGACGTTGTCGACGCTGAGCACCGCGATGAGTGCGAGTATCGCGCTCGTGACGATCAGCCCGACGGTCGAGATGACGAGCAGCCTGCGACGGTCGATGACATCGGCCAGGGACCCGCCCCATAGCCCGAAGACGATGAGCGGCACCAGACCGAACGCACCGGCGAGCCCGACGTAGCCGGACGATCCGGTGATATGGAAGATCTGCGCGGGAATCGCCACCACCGTCATCTGCGCACCGACGACGGTGACGATATTGGCCGACCACAGCCGTCGAAAGGACGCGTACCGCAGCGGGCGCGTGTCAGCCAGGAGTCTCATGCGTTGTGAGACTCAGGCAGACTTCTTATTCGTCCTGTTCCGTGACTTCGGCACGAGGGTCGGGGCGACGTTCGATTCGACGACGTCCTTGGTCACGACCACCTCGGCGATGTCCTCGCGTGAGGGCACATCGAACATGACCGGCTGCAGGACCTCCTCCATGATGGAGCGCAGTCCGCGCGCGCCGGTACCGCGCAGAAGAGCGAGGTCGGCGATGGCCTCGAGCGCCTCGGTCTCGAAGGTCAGGGACACGTTGTCGAACTCGAACATCCGCTGATACTGCTTGACCAGCGCGTTCTTCGGCTCAGTGAGAATAGACATCAGCGCGGCACGGTCGAGGTTCGACACGGTGGCCAGCACCGGGAGGCGACCGATGAATTCGGGGATGAGGCCGAACTTGAGCAGATCCTCCGGGAGGATGTCCGCGTAGAGGTCCTCTTCGTCGTTCTTCGACTGCAGAAGGGCACCGAAGCCGATCCCGTGCTTGCCCTTGCGGCCGGCCACGATCTCTTCCATTCCGGCGAACGCGCCCGCGACGATGAAGAGCACGTTGGTGGTGTCGATCTGCAGGAAGTCCTGATGCGGGTGCTTGCGTCCGCCCTGCGGCGGAACCGACGCCTGGGTGCCTTCGAGGATCTTCAGCAGCGCCTGCTGCACGCCCTCGCCGGACACATCACGGGTGATCGACGGATTCTCCGACTTGCGGGCGATCTTATCGATCTCGTCGATGTAGATGATGCCGTGCTCGGCGCGCTGGATGTCGAAGTCCGCGGCCTGGATGAGCTTGAGCAGGATGTTCTCAACGTCTTCGCCGACGTAGCCGGCCTCGGTCAGCGCGGTGGCGTCGGCGACCGCGAAGGGGACGTTGAGGCGTTTGGCCAGCGACTGCGCGAGGTAGGTCTTTCCCGAACCGGTGGGTCCGACGAGCAGAATGTTCGACTTCGCGATCTCAACCTCGGAGTCGCCGGAGCCGAGGGTCTTCTCGTCACCCGACTGCAGCGATCGGATGCGCTTGTAGTGGTTGTAGACGGCTACTGACAAGGCCTTCTTCGCCGGTTCCTGACCGACCACGTATTCCTGGAGGAAGTCGAAGATCTCGCGGGGTTTGGGCAGTTCGAGCTCGGCCTGCTCCGGACTGGATTCGCTGAGTTCCTCTTCGATGATCTCATTGCACAATCCGATGCATTCATCGCAGATGTAAACACCAGGTCCGGCGATGAGTTTTCGAACCTGCTTCTGAGACTTCCCACAGAAGTTGCATTTGAGCAGGTCTGCTCCGTCCGCACTGCGAGCCACTGTCACAACCTTTCGCCAGGACGCTTGGTCCCAACTCTACCGCTCGTGTTTCCTGTACCTCAATAGCTTCCCATACGTGGCGGACACGAGCCCCCAGCCACGTCTCGGTGTGTCGGCGGGCAGAACCGGGAACGGGTCCGCACGATCGCAATCGCACGGACCCGTTCTCAGCGCTGATCAGCGCTGACAGCGGTGATCAGTTCGCGTCCTTGCGCGAAGAGAGCACCTGATCGACGAGACCGTAGTCCTTGGCCTGAGCGGCCGTGAGGAAGAGGTCGCGTTCGATGTCGTTCGAGATCTGCGTGGCCTCCTTGTTCGAGTGCTTGGCCAGAGTTGCCTCCAGCCATTCGCGCATCCGCAGCACCTCCGCGGCCTGGATCTCGAGGTCGGAGGCCTGCCCCTGCCCCTGGCCCTGCATCGCGGGCTGGTGGATGAGCACACGCGCATTCGGCAGTGCGAGTCGCTTACCAGGAGTACCTGCGGCCAGCAGCACGGCGGCTGCGGACGCGGCCTGACCGAGGCAGACGGTCTGGATCTCGGGTTTGACGTACTGCATCGTGTCGTAGATGGCCGTCATCGCGGTGAACGAACCGCCGGGCGAGTTGATGTAGAGAGTGATGTCGCGGTCCGGATCCTGCGATTCGAGCACCAACAGCTGGGCCATGACATCGTCGGCGGACGTGTCATCGACCTGGGCGCCCAGGAACACCACACGATCGTCGAAGAGCTTCGTGTAGGGATCCTGGCGCTTGAAGCCATAGGGTGTGCGCTCTTCGAACTGCGGCATGACATAACGCGACTGCGGCATGTTCGACGCCGTCGAACCCGGCATAAAGTTCATTGAATTCATTCTTCCCTCACTCCTGCTCAGTTGTTCTCGACGTCGGACGCGCGGGTGACCATCTTGTCGATGAATCCGTATTCGAGCGCCTCTTCGGCGGTGAACCAGTGGTCGCGGTCGTTGTCCTGGAGGATCTGCTCGAGCGACTTCCCGGTCTGCTGAGCAGTCAGTTCGGCCATCTGCTTCTTCATGTGCAGGATCAGTTCGGCCTGGATCTTGATGTCCGTGGCGGTTCCCCCGATGCCGCCCAGCGGCTGGTGCATGAGGATGCGGGCGTGCGGGGTGGCGTAGCGCTTGCCCGGGGTGCCCGAGGAGAGCAGGAACTGTCCCATCGAGGCGGCCATTCCCATGGCCACGGTGGAGACATCGGGCTTGATGTACTGCATCGTGTCGTAGATGGCCATTCCGGCGGTGACGGAGCCGCCGGGCGAGTTGATGTAGAGCGAGATGTCCGCTTCGGGATCTTCGGCAGCCAGCAGCATCATCTGCGCGCAGATGGCGTTCGCGTTGTCGTCACGCACTTCCGAACCGAGCCAGATGATGCGCTCTTTGAGAAGACGATTGAAGATGTGGTCGTCCAGACCCATTCCCCCACCGGCGTCGAGGCCGACGGGAGCTGTCATGTCGTATGCGCTCACGTTTCACTCCTGTGTTCTGTGGATGGCTTGTTATGGACTCTAACCGCTCTCCCCCGGGTTTTAGTCCGCGGCGAGGCCTGTGTTCGCCCTCAGCGTGATCGGGACCTGCGCAGATGCGAAGACGGTGGATACGGATCACGATCCGTACCCACCGTCTCATCAGGATTCCACCGCCGAGGCGGCTGACCCTCAGTTCTCTTCGGCGGCCTCTGCAGGTGCTTCGGCGTCAGCTTCCGCGCTCTGCGCGGTCGAGTCGGCATCCTCGGCGCCGGCTTCCTCGACGTCGTCACCGGCGGAGGTGAAGGCCTCCATGTCGACGACGTTTCCGGCGGTGTCCTTGACCGTGGCACCGGCGAGGACGGCGGCCAGGGCCTTGCGGCGCGAGACCTCGCCGACCAGCGCATTGACCTGGCCGGAGCTGTCGAGCATCTGGGCGAACTCGTTGGGGTTCATTCCGTACTGCTGCGAAGCGGAGATCAGGTACTCGATGAGTTCTGGCTGGCTGACCTCGACGTTCTCGGCTTCGGAGACCGCATCGAGGATGAACTGCGTGCGCAGGTTGCGCTCGGTCTCCTCGGTGACCTCCTTGCGGTGCTCATCGTCGTCCGAACGGTTCTCGGACTCGAGGTGACGCTCGACCTCGTCGGTGACGATCTTGGCCGGGACCGGGACGTCGAGGGTCTCGATGAGATGTTCGAGGACCTTGTCCCGTGCCTGGACGCCCTGCTCGGTCTCCTTGGCTTTGCCGGCCTGGACACGCAGGTCCTCCCGCAGTTCGTCGATCGTGTCGAACTCGCTGGCCAGCTGAGCGAAGTCGTCGTCGGCCTCGGGCAGTTCACGTTCTTTCACAGCGCCCAGGGTGATCTTCACAGTGCCCTGTTCGCCGGCGTGCTCGCCGCCTGCGAAGGTGGTCTCGAAGGTCGTGGTCTCTCCGGCGGAGAGGCCGTCGAGCGCTTCGTCCATGCCTTCGAGCATCGTTCCGGCACCGACCTGGTAGGAGATGTCGGAGGCGGTGTCGATCTCTTCGTCGCCGACAGTAGCGACGAGGTCGAGGGTGACGAAGTCGTCCTTGGCCGCGGGGCGGTCCACGGCGACGAGGGTTCCGAAGCGGGTGCGCAGCTGCTCCAGCTCTTCGTCCACATCGGCGTCGGTGACCTCGATGGGATCGACTTCGATGTTGATCGTGTCGTAGGCAGGCAGTTCGACCTCGGGCCGCACATCGACCTCGACGGTGAAGCTCAGTTCGCCGTCTTCGGTTCCGTCGAGACCGGGAACCTCGGAGATCTCGACCTCGGGCTGGCCCATCGGCTTGAGGTCATGCTCTTCGACCGCGTTGCGGTAGAAGTCGTCAAGTCCGTTGTTGATGGCTTCCTGGATCACAGCAGGACGGCCGATGCGCTGATCGATGATGCGCGCGGGGACCTTGCCCTTACGGAACCCGGGGACGGTGACCTGGGCCCCGATGGTCTTGTATGCCTCGTCGACGCTCGGTTTGAGTTCGGCGTATGGGACTTCCACGCTGATCTTGACCCGGGTGGGGTCGAGTTGCTCGACGGAGCTCTTCACAGTGTGACCTTTCAAATTCGACAGTCATGCATTTTCGGTCATCTCCGACCTGATCATCCGGGTTCGTGACCGCTGGCGGCCATCTCACAGCCTGATCGGTCATCTCGTGACCTTAGAGGGAGCGAAAGTCCACGAATAGTTCGCGCACGTCCGCAAGACGCAATCCCCTATGTTACGCGAAACCCCACCCGATACGCGAAACCGGGGTGATTTCATGAGCTCGTTCCACCTCGGCGCCCGTAGAGTTCGTCGAGGGTGATGATGACGTTGGCCGCCGTCCACGACAGCGGCGCCACGGAGACCGGATCGCCGTCTCCGCTGATCTTCTCCGGCAGAGACCCTGCGCTCGTGCGGTGTTCTGCCAGCCAGTCGAGAATCGATTCGGCTCGCTCGCTGAACCCGAGGCGCGCGAAGCCGAGCCCCATGAGCGACGTCGACGGCGTCCAGCTGGACCGGTCGATGATCCAGCCGTGTCCGGGCTTGATCCCTCCGGCCGGCTGTTCGAGTCGGTCCCAGGCTCCGGCGAGAAGCTCGGGTTCGAGCGCGTAGATCCCGTCCGCCGCATTCGGCACGAGTCCGGCGGCGGGCAGGTAGGCGATGGCCGAATCGGATCCGCCCGAGGTGGGGTACCGCTGCATCCCATTGGCACCGAAGGTTCGGGTGAAGGTCGCTCGATAGTCATCGACAACGCGCCGGACATCGTCCTCTCCCCCACCGAGGCGGCTCCACAGATCCCCATCAACCTTAGCCTTGATCCACCGATCTGCTTGATGTCCGGGGGCTCACTCGAATTTGAGCTCG